>CALDQK010000625.1 GCA_937911525.1 uncultured bacterium | reverse complement strand
TAGCCGCCGCCCGCCAGGAGGGCCATCACGAGCTCGCCCTCGCGGTAGGGGCCCGCCGCGCGCAGGACCCGGCCCGCGACCTCCAGCCCGAGCACGTCGCTGGCGCCTGGCGGGGGCGGATAGAAGCCGCGTCGCTGGAGGAGGTCCGCGCGGTTGACCCCCGCCGCCAGGGTCTCGAGCAGCAGCTCGCCCTCCGCGGGGGCGGGGTCGGGGCGCTCGTCGTAGCTGAGGACCTCTGGCCCTCCGGCCTCGCTCGCCTGGATCGCGTGCACGGCTGCTCCTCGGGTGGGCCGCGCTCGCCCCACCTCGCCCCCAACCGTTCTAACCGCTGGAGAATGGGCCGTAGCGTTGGCGCAGCTCCCCCTGCTCCTTACAATCCGTCCCCCGCAGAGGAGACGTCATGCAGGACCCGCTCGCTTCCCCCTTCCCCGCCTCTCGCAAGGTGCTGGTCTCGGACCTCGAGGTCCCCTTCCGCGAGATCGAGCTGACCGGCGGCGAGGATCCGATCCGGGTTTACGACACCACGGGTCCCCAGGGCTTCGACCCGAAGGTCGGTCTGCCCAAGCGCCGGCAGGCCTGGATCGACGCGCGGGTCGCCCGCGGCGACACCAACCACTCGCAGATGCACTACGCCCGCCAGGGCGAGATCACCCCTGAGATGCAGTTCATCGCGATCCGCGAGAACGTCTCGCCCGAGCTGGTCCGCGACGAGGTGGCCGCGGGTCGGGCCGTGATCCCGAGCAACAAGAACCACCCCGAGCTCGAGCCCATGATCATTGGCTCGAAGTTCCTCGTGAAGATCAACGCCAACATCGGCAACTCGGCGGTCTCCTCCTCGATCGAGGAGGAGGTCGAGAAGCTGACCTGGGCGGTCAAGTGGGGCGCCGACACGGTCATGGACCTCTCGACCGGCGACGACATCCACGAGACCCGCGAGTGGATCCTGCGCAACTCGGCGGTCCCGATCGGGACGGTGCCGATCTACCAGGCGCTCGAGAAGGTCGGCGGCAAGGCCGAGAAGCTCTGCCTCTCGGCCTTCCTCGACACGCTCCACGAGCAGGCCGAGCAGGGCGTGGACTACTTCACGATCCACTCGGGCGTGCTGCTCCGCTACGTCCCCATGACGGCCAAGCGCCTGACGGGGATCGTGTCGCGCGGCGGCTCGATCATGGCCAAGTGGTGCCTGGCCCACCACAAGGAGAACTTCCTCTACACCGGCTTCGAGGAGATCTGCCAGGTCATGAAGCAGTACGGCGTGACCTTCTCGCTGGGCGACGGCCTGCGCCCGGGCTCGATCAAGGACGCCAACGACGAGGCCCAGTTCGGCGAGCTCGACACCCTGGGCGAGCTGACCGAGCACGCCTGGCGCCACGACGTGCAGGTCATGATCGAGGGCCCCGGCCACGTGCCGATGCACCAGATCAAGGAGAACGTCGACCGCCAGAAGGAGGTCTGCCACGAGGCGCCCTTCTACACGCTCGGCCCCCTGACGACCGACATCGCGCCCGGCTACGACCACATCACGAGCGCGATCGGCGCCGCGATGATCGGCGCCTACGGCACGGCCATGCTCTGCTACGTGACCCCCAAGGAGCACCTCGGCCTGCCCAACAAGGAGGACGTGCGCGAGGGGGTGATCGCCTACAAGATCGCCGCCCACGCTGCCGACCTGTTCAAGGGCCACCCCGGCGCGCAGGAGCGCGACGACGCGCTCAGCAAGGCGCGCTTCGAGTTCCGCTGGCAGGACCAGTTCAACCTCAGCCTCGACCCCGAGCGCGCGCGCGAGTACCACGACGAGACGCTCCCCGCCGACGGCGCCAAGGTGGCTCACTTCTGCAGCATGTGCGGCCCGCACTTCTGCTCGATGAAGATCACGCAGGACGTGCGGGACTACGCCGAGGAGAAGGGCTACGGCGACGACGAGGCCCTCGAGGCCGGCATGGCCGAGAAGTCGGCCGAGTTCCGCGAGGCCGGCGGCGAGGTCTACGTCAAGGAAGAGGAGAGCCGCGGCACCCCGCTGCCGCAGGCGCCTGCCTAGGCGCTATCACTCGTCCTCGACGACGAAGCGAAGGAGCTGTCGCGCGGGCGACAGCTCCTTTGCGTTCCGGAGCTGTCCCTACGGCGGCAGCGCAATGGCGTAGCGGGTTTAGAAGGAAAGCATGAACCTAGGAAGCGAAGGAACTCGGTAGTGCGAGCGATCTCGGTCCGCTTCGACCTTGCGACCCACGAGCGACTGCTCTCGCTCGTCTAGCGCCCGCAGCCTTCCTCTCTTCCTGTGTTCGTGCTTTCCTTCTAATCCGCCCCTCATGGCGCCTGGATCCCCAGCGTCGCGTCCTCGGGCCGCGCGGCGTGCCACGCGAACCAGTAGGCGCGCAGGCTGAGGAGGCCCTCGGGCTCGACCACGCGGGCGGCGGGCGGCAGCTCGGGCGCGTTCTTCCACACCCGCAGGCGCAGCGCGCGCTCTCCTTGCTGCACCGAGACGTAGCCCTCGGCGTCGGCGCGGGCCTCGAGCCAGGGGAGCGGGTAGACCCGCCAGGCGCCCTCGGCCTGGACCGCGAGCACGGGGGCCTTGGGGCCCGGGCCCTCGGCGGGCGGCTCGGGGCTGACCGGGAAGCGGAGCGTGTCGGAGCCCTCGTAGCTGCGGTAGGGCTCGCGCTTGTAGAGCTTGATCCGGGCCGGGTCGTGGGCCAGGACGCGCGTCTTGGGCTGCAGGCGCTGCCAGTCCTCCCAGCGCAGGACCTCGAGCGGGACGCGTTTCAGGGTCAGGCCGGCCGCCGCGGCGGGGCCGGTGACCGCGCGCGCGAGGAGCGGGCTCCACAGGCTCTCCTGCGCGGGGTCCTGGTGCTCGTCCACGAGCAGCGAGCCGCTGTCGTGGAGGTAGCCGCTGGCCACGAAGCTCAGAGGCGCGAGCGACTGGCCCTCCTCGCCGCGCGGGGCGCGCTCGAAGGCGGCGGCGCTGCCGCTGAGCGGGCTCCAGCACACCACGATCGGCGTCCCGGCCAGGTCGTGGGGGATCGCCTCGTGCCACTGCAGGAAGCGGAGCGGGAAGGCGCAGGCCGCCTCGCCCTCGCCGACGCCGACCACGAGGTCGCCCGAGACGAGGAACTTGCCCCGGCGGCCGAGCTTGAGCGTCTGGGCCTCTTCGCGGCTGACGAGGCGCGGCTGGCTGAGGCGGGGGATCCCGTGCCGCTCGGCGGCCCGGACCAGCGTCTCGCGCTCGACGAGGCAGGGCTCGAGGCTCGGCTCGTGGCTCGGCGCCGCGTGGCTGGCCGAGCGGATCGCCTGGACGCGCCAGGCGACGACGCCCGCGACCAGGAGCAGGGCCACCAGCAGCGCGTAGCCGCCGGAGCGGAAGTCGAGGCTGACGTCCTCGGAGCCGAGCAGCTGCGGGGGCGCGTCCGGCGCGGGGGCGTCGGGCGGGGTCGGCTCGCTCAAGGGAGCGGGTCGAGGACCATCAGCCCCAGCAGGAGCGGCAGGTAGGCCAGGCTC
>CALDQK010000624.1 GCA_937911525.1 uncultured bacterium | reverse complement strand
CCGCCAGCCGGAGCAGGGTCGCCAGGCGCAGGTAGCGCCGCTGAGCGAGGGACGGGAACTCGGTGAGGACCGAGCCCGCGGTCTTGCGGCGCTGGAAGCGAACCAGAGCCGCCATGCGCTGGCGCTCGTTGCGGCTGAAGCCCGGCATGTGGCTGTTCTGCAGCAGGTAGGCGCCGTGCTTCTGGTAGGCCGTGTAGTTGATCGCCATGCCGATCTCGTGCAGGCGCGAGACCCAGCGGAGCAGGCGCGCGTCGGCCGGGTCGCTCAGCCCCCAGCCCTTGGCGGCGCGCTGGAGCAGGTAGAGCGCCGTCCGCTCGACCCGCAGCGCCTGCTCGAGGTCGACGTCGTAGCGCTGGACGAAGCGGCGGATCGTGCTGTCGCGCACGTCCTCGTGTCGCTCGCGACCCTGGAGGTCATGGAGCACGCCCTCGCGCAGGGCCTTGCGCGAGACGTCCATGCGCTTGATCCCGAGGCTCTCGAAGGCGGCCCGCAGGATCGCGAGTCCGCCTGGGATCACCGGGGCCCGCTCCGGCTTGAGGCCGGGGAGCGAGAGGGTCTCCAGGCGCTCGGCCGAGAGGATCGCCTTGCGCAGGCTGCGCAGGCCCGCGGGGGTGATCTCGCCCTCGGTCCAGCCGTTGGCGGCCAGTACCCCCGACACGGCGCGGATCGTGCCCGACGCTCCCAGGACCGTGTCCCAGCCCAGGCTGCGAAAGCGCCGCTCGAGGCTGACGAGCTCCAGGCGCGCGGCCAGCTCGGCGGCGCGCATGTGCTTGCGCTTGAGCTCCCCCTGGGGGAAGTAGCGCAGGCTCCAGCTGACGCAGCCCATGTGCAGGCTGTCGGCCTCCAGCACGTCGAAGCGCTCGCCCAGGATGCACTCGGTGCTGCCGCCGCCGATGTCGATCACGAGCCGGCGCCCGTCGTCGTCGGCGGCGCCGTGGGCGACGCCCAGGTAGATCAGGCGCGCCTCCTCGTGCCCGCCGATGATCTCGATGGGCTGGCCGAGGGCCTCCTCGGCCCGCTGGAGGAAGGACCGGCTGTTGCGCGCCTTGCGCAGGGTGTTGGTCCCCACGGCGCGCACACGCTGAGGCTGGAGGTCGCGCAGGCGCTCGCCCATCCGGGTCAGGCAGGCCAGGGCGCGCTCCTGAGCCTCCTCGGTCAGGTTCTGCTCCCCGTCGAGCCCGGCCGCCAGCTGGACGCGCTCGCGGACCCGGTCGATGAGCCGCAGCTCGCCCTCGTGCTGGCGGGCGACGACCATGTGGAAGCTGTTCGACCCCAGGTCGACGGCGGCCAGGCTGAGGGTAGGCACCAGGCGGTCTCCTCGTGGAGAGCCCACCATACAGGCGTAGGATGAACCCGTGGCGACCTACGTGATCGGCGACCTGCAGGGCTGCATGAGCACCTGCGAGGCACTCCTGGCCCGGATCCAGCACGACCCAGCCCGCGATCAGCTGTGGCTGGCCGGCGACCTGGTCAACCGCGGACCGCGCTCGCTGGACGCGCTCCGCTGGGCGCGGCGCCAGGCCAGCCGAGTCGTGCTCGGAAACCACGACCTGCACCTCCTCGCCGTCGCGGCTGGGCTGCGGCGAGCGCGCAAGAAGGACACCCTGGCGCCGATCCTGGCCGCCCCCGATCGCGAGGAGCTGCTGGAGTGGCTGCGCCGCCAGCCGCTCCTCGTCCGGGAGCGGGGTGCGGCCCTGGTCCACGCCGGCCTGCTCCCCCAGTGGACCCTCGACGAGGCGCAGGGCTACGCCGAGGCCCTGGCGGGCGAGCTGCGCGGGGCGGAGTGGCGAGCCTTGCTCGAGCGCTACTTCGACAAGAAGCAGCGGGCCAAGGACCCCCTCCTGGGCGCCCTCGAGGCGCTCACGACGCTGCGGACCCTCGACGCCGAGGGGCGCCCCCTGGCGAACTTCAAGGGGCCTCCCGCGGAGCGACCGGCGGGGAGCGAGCCCTGGTTCTCGGCGCCCGGGCGGCGCTGGGCTGGCCAGGAGCGCGTGTTCTTCGGCCACTGGGCGGCCCTGGACTTCCACGAGACCCCCGACGCCGTCGGCCTGGACTCTGGCTGCGTATGGGGCAAGTCCTTGAGCGCCTACCGCCTGGAGGACGGGGTGCGTTTTCGGGAGCCCGCCTGCGATTGACCCCGAGGCGGTGTGGCAGGGATGTGGTGAAATAGGCGGGTGAAGCAGCGGGGCGCGAGGATCGGAGTCTTGCTCTTGGCGGGCCTGCTCTTGGCAGGCTGCGCGAGCCAGCCTCCTCGTCTGGAGGACCGCCACCTCCTCGCTCACGTCGAGCTGGACGACGGCGCCGCGCGGATCTACTACCGCGACCTCCCCCGGGCCACCGCCTCCACGCTCCTGGGCGAGGTGGCCGACGTCCGCTCCCAGCTCACGGGCGAGCTCGGGTTCACGCCGCCGCGCGCGGAGCTGGTCGTCTACCCGAGCGAGGGCGACGCCAAGAGCGTTCGAGAGACGCGCTGCGAGCTGACCCGCGACTCCGCCGGGCGCGGGCGGTGGGTGATCGTGTTCGCCTATCCGCTCGAGGACGATCGCTCGTCGCTGCTGGGCACCACCGGGCACGAAATGGCCGAGGCCGTCGTCTTGCTGCGCGTGACCGTGATCGACCCCTACCTGCGCTGGATCCACGACGGCGTGGCGGAGCTGACCGAGCAGCGCGTCCTGGCGCGCTGCGCGCGACGGTCGGCCCTCGCCAACCTCCGCCAGGCCCGTCGCTTCCTCGAAGAGCGCCTCGCCGCTGGCGAGGAGTGGGCCGACCTCGGGCGCTGGCGCCAGCTCGCCCCCTGGATCGTGCGCTCGCACCGCTTCTTGGGTCCCAACCAGGCCAACCTCTCGCTGAACGACATCCCTGGGGCGGTGGCGCGGGTTCGCCAGGCCAAGGCCCTCGACCCCGAGCTCGCCGGGGGGCTCTCGGAGCTCGAGGCCATGCTCCTGCGTGCCGACGGGATCTCTCAGCGCGGCTGGGCGCCCGGAGAGGCGCGCGGGGACGACCCCGACACCCGCGACTTCCTCCTCTACACGCTCTCCTTCGCGGTGTGGCTGGAGATCGAGCGGAGCACGCCTGGGGCGACTCGGGCCTTCCTCAGCGCACTGGAGGCTCGCCGGGCCGCCGGGGACCACGTCCTGAGCGCCGCCGAAGGCCTGGCGCTCGTGCGGGAGGCCTGCCCCCAGCTCCCGCCCGTCGAGCGCTACCCCCTCGCGCGGGCCCTCGCGGTCCTCGAGGCCGAGGAGCAGCGGCTGCGCGGGGCGGAATAGCCGCTTCAACTCGAGGCATCAACTCGAGGCATCGGGCAGGCTCCCCCGCGGCTCACGAGGTTGGTATCGTCTGCACCTCGCGGAGGTTCCAGCGACGTGTCGATCAAGTTCGCCTGCACCGACTGTGAGAAGGCCTACAAGGTCCCCGACAAGTACGCGGGCAAGAAGTTCAAGTGCAAGTCCTGCGGCGCGACCGTGCGCGTGCCGAAGGAGTCTGCCTCGGGCGTCTCGTCCAAGCGCGCCGCCGCGGTGAGCAAGCGCTCGCTCGCGGCGACCTCGGGTCGCAGCGAGAAGTCATCTTCTTCCTCCTCCTCCAAGTCGGGGCGCTCGAGCAGCAAGTCGGGTCGCAGCTCCGGCCGCAGCAAGCGCGTCGACGCGAGCGGGAGCGGCAAGAGTCGCCGCTCGGCCAAGGCCAAGAAGGCCAAGCCGGGCGCCG
>CALDQK010000623.1 GCA_937911525.1 uncultured bacterium | reverse complement strand
CGGCCAACGCCCCCGGCCAGGTGGCGCGCCCCCCCCGGCCGGCCGAGCGCGAGGCGAGCGAGCGCCTGCGCCAGCTCGGGCTGCTCCTCGCCAGCGGGCGGGGGCCCAGCGCGCCGCGCGCGGACGCGACGCCGATCGAGCTGCGGATCGGGCTCGAGATCGTGGAGTTCCGCGGGCGCCGCGCCGATCAGGGAGCCGACGCGCTCGGCGAGCGGGTGCTGATGGCGCCCGGCGCCCGAGTCCGCCTGGAGTGGGCGGTCCAGAGCTGCGAGCGGCTCGTGCTCCAGCCGGGAGAGGTCGACCTGCTCGAGCGGACCCGCGCGGGCGAGCCCTGGCTCGAGCTGGACCCGATCGCGCAGCCGCCGGGAGAGGGCGGCGTCTATCGGCTCGAGGCCAGCGCGGGCGGCGAGACGGTCGCGCGCGAGGTCGAGGTGTGGGGCGTGTTCGAGTTCGCCGTCGAGGGGCGCCCGCACGCCGAGACGGGCAAGCTGCCCGAGCTGCTCCAGCGCACGATGGAGGGCGGCCACCCGCGCTACGGCACGCCCTACTACACCGAGGCCAGCCGCGTGCAGGGCAAGCTCGGCTCGTTCCAGGCCCTCGACTGGCCGGACGGCGAGGACGCCAAGTTCTGGTTCTGGGGCCAGATCACGCCGCGCCACGACACGCGGATCTCCTGGCGCGTGCTCTGGCCCGAAGCCCACGAGCTGCGGCTCTCGGTCAACCGCCAAATGAACAAGAGCGAGGCCCAGGACGTGCTCGACGTGGGCGCCAGCTCGAGCCGCGAGGGGCCCTTCCTGGTCGGCGCGCACGACCACGTCAACCAGCGCTTCCAGCGCGTGTTCTGGGAGGCCGACCTCGAGGTGCTCGCGGGGGGCGCGCCCCAGACCCAGGCCCTGATCCGGCTGCGCGAGAACTACGAAATGCCGCGCCTGGTCTCGTTCACCTTCGCGGGCGCGGGCGAGGGGTCCTTCCCCGAGGTGCCCCCCAGCGAGCGGCCGCGCCTGAGCTGGACGCTCTCGGGCAGCCACGCCCGCTGCGGGCTCGAGCTCGTGATCTGCCAGGGAGAGCAGGGCGAGGAGTTCGTGGTCGGCGACACGATCCGGCCCTGGTGCCGCGACGGCGACCCCACCCCCGACTCGCACCCCGAGGACACGGGCGGCCGGCGAATGGAGGTCGAGCTGCCCCAGCAGCCCGGCCCCTACAACGCGCGCCTGCGCCTGACCAACCGCTACGGGATCGTGTCCGAGAAGCGGATCCCCTTCTACGTCGCGGGCGAGCTGGCCCACAGCGGACCGCGCGTGTGCGACCTCGGCGCGGCCTGTCCGCTGCAGGCGTTCAACGCCGAGGTCCAGCGCTTCCGGGCCGCCATGGAGCGCTGCGACCGGCTGACCCGCAGCTACGCCGAGCGGCTGCAGGCCGGCAACTTCGTGGCCTCGGTCGTGAAGTGGCTGGCCGAGAACCCCGAGCGGGCCGGCTCGAAGTGGGCCGGGCTGAAGGACTACAGCGAGGAGGAGCTGTGGGCGCGCCTGCTGGGGCGCAACCAGCAGGGCGAGGCCAGCTCCTGGCCCTTCACCTGGCTCGAGCAGGACCTCGGCGACATGGAGCGGGGCCGGCAAGAGGCCCTGCGCGAGCGCGAGGCCGCGGCCCGCAGGCTCACGAGCTACCTGGACGAGGAGTTCTCGCCCCACCTCCACGACGAGCGCTACGAACACGGCGCGGCGCTCGAGGAGGACCTGCCCCGCCTGCTGAACGAGGCCGCGGTCGGCCTGCCCGAGACGGAGCACGGGGCCGAGTGGCTGAGCGCCAAGGGCGCGGCCTTCCTGGAGGCGACCGGCGGGCCTGAGCCCGACAAGGCCCGCTTCGTGCTCGAACGCGCCGGACGTGAGCGGATCCAGCCGGCGCTCTGGACCTGGAGCTTCGCCTTCGCCATGGTCAAGCTCGCGAAGGGGACCTACGACGCGAACAATGACGTGAGGGTCAAGGTCGGCCAGGCCTTCGTGGCGCGCCTCGAGCTCAAGCGGGCCCGCAAGGCGCTCACGACCTTCGACGCGCTCCTGACCGACTTCGAGCTCGGCCGCTGCGCCCAGCTGATGGAGGACGTGCACCACGGCACCGCCCAGCAGTTCCTCGACGAGGTCGAGCGTCGCGCCAAGAGCTTCGGCGGGCGGCACCTCGAGATCCTCGCGTTGAGCAAGGAGGGGCGCCTGACGCCAGAGGCCCTCGACCTCGAATACAAGCGAGGCGCTGATGGCGCTGGCGCCTGGGACGCCCTGGGTGTCCTGCTCGACGCGTTCAGCGTCGCGATCGCCGCGCTCAAGCTGGGCGAGAAGTGGGGCCAAGCCAACTCCAAGGAGTTGGCCGGACTGGCGGCGGACTCCCTGGCCCTGATCAAGACCCTGAGCGAGGTTTCGCTCAAGGAGCAGGCCTCGCTCTCGGGCACCCAGCTGAGCAAGGGCGCGCGCACCACCCTCCGCGTGATGGGCGCGGCGGCGGCCGTGGCCTCCGGCGTCGTGTCGGCCTTCGAGGCCGTCGACGCGGGCAAGAAGGGCCAGACCGGGGTGATGTACGGGCACCTGATCTCGCTCACGGCCTCCTGCGTGAGCGTGGTCGGCTTCGCGCTGGGCGGCTTCGCGGGCGCGGCCCTGACGGGGATCGGCGCCGTGGTCGCGATCGTGGGCGCGGTGTGGGTCGTGTTCACCACCGACGCCCCCGTCGTCGACTGGCTCGAGACCTGCCCCTGGGGCGTCAGCCGCGACATGGCCTTCAGCGAGGTGATCGGGAACTTCTACGCGCTGCAGTGGTCCGTCCACGTCTCCATGCAGCGCGACCCGGCCGACCTCGGCCTCGACTGGCTGGAGTTCAAGCTCAACAAGAGCGCGGTGGGGCACCGCTTCGCGTTGACCCTCAACACGCCCAGCGGCCGCTCGCTCGGGACCCGCCGCGTCTACCCCGGCGACCCGCGCCGGATCGAGGGGCTCGAGCCGAGCCAGAGCCAGGCCCTCGCCGCGCGCGAGCGACCGGTGGTCGAGTGGCTGGGCCAGCACTTCAACAAGCTCATGGTTCGCCAGCCCTGGCTGCTCTGGGGCGCGCCGACCGGGGCCGACTACCGCCTCGACACCAAGCTCGAGCTCCTCGACGAGAGCCGGGCCACGATCCAGGTCGAGGGCCCGCTCGAGGTGCGCTTCCGCGAGCTGCCCACGCCGCGCCTCTACGACGGCAACCGCTACGTGGTCCACCCCGACGACACGCGCGACACGACCGATATCCCCTACCCGCGTCGGGGCTACCTCCACGTCGGGCCGACGGTCGACTTCGGCGCCGGCTGCCAAGTCCGGCTGCGCGCCTTCCGCGACCAGCTCTGGAGCGACCCGCTCCTGGACGAGGTCCTGATCCCGGTCACCCGCAGCGAGTCCCACCAGCCGACCGGGCGGGTGTTCTTCCAGCCCCTCGACGCGGACGGGAGCCCCTACTCGGTCTACTTCCGCTTCACGCTCGAGACCCCCGGCGGCGAGCAGCTCGACGAGCTGACCTCGGTCACCTACCGCGTGGTCATGCCCTGAGGCCTACTCGTCCGGCGCGCTGGCCGTGACCCCGATCGTGACGATCCCCGCGTCGCGGCTCAGCCGGTCGAGGACCAGGCCGTCCTGGCCTGCGCCGAGGAACTCGCGCGCCTTGACCTCGAGCGCCTCGCCCGCCTCGGGG
>CALDQK010000622.1 GCA_937911525.1 uncultured bacterium | reverse complement strand
GCGCGGCGCGCCGGGCGCGGGGGGGCGGGGGGCCTCGCGGGCCGCCTGCTGGGCGAGCCGGGCCGCGCGCTCGGCGCGCGCGCTGGCTGCGCGGGCGGCGAGGCGCGCGCGCAGCTCGCGGCGCCAGCCCTGGCGCAGGCCCTCGCTCTGGACGCGGACGCGGCCTCGCGCTCGCGCGAGCCGCTCCGCGATCGTGGGCGGGTTGGCGGCGACCTCCCCGCGCGCCTGGAAGCGGAGCTGACCCTTCTTCTTGGCGGGGAGGAGCTGCCAGACCTGGACCCGGCCGCGCAGGTCGCCGCTCAGGGCCAGCTGGCCGGTGGCGTCGCTCACGACGCTCAGGGCTTGCTCCTCGAGGCGGGCCTGAGCCACGGGCTTGCCCGCGGGCGACCAGCGCTTGACCCAGCGATCGCGGCCGGCCGTGAGCAAGCTCCCGTCCGGGGCGAAGGCCACGCCGAGGACGCCGCCGGGGTGGGCGCGGGCCTTCTTGACCTCCTTGCCGTTGAAGAGCTCATAGGCGCGCACGAAGCCGTCGGCGCAGCCCGTCACGAGCACGTTGCTGTCGGGACGCCAGGCCAGGTCGTGGATCGCGCCCGGGTGCCCGGGCAGGCTCTGGTAGAGCTCGCCCGAGAGCGACTCCCACACGTGCAGGCCGCCGGCCCGGTCGGCCGTCGCGAGCAGCACTCCGTCGGGGCTGTAGGCCAGGGCCGTGACCCAGTCGGTGTGCTTGGTCAGGCGAAGCTGGCGCTCGCCCGTGGCGACGTCGTAGAGGTCGACCTTGCGGGTCGGCCCGCCCAGCGCGATCTGACGGCGGTCTTCGCGCAGGTCGGCCGCCAGCCACACGTCCTTGCTGCCTTCGAGGCGGAACACCTCGCGCCCCGAGACCAGGTCGTAGAGGAGGGCGCGCCCGCGGCGGGCGCCCTCGCCGCCCGCGGCGAGGAGCAGGGCGCCGTCCTGGCTGAAGCTCAGGGTGTGCGCGCGCCCGGGGAAGGGCAGCGCGCCGATCAGCTGCGGGGGGCGGCTCTGCTTGGGCTCGGGCGCGCGGTAGAAGAACACCTGGTCCAGGGCGCCGACCGCGAAGAGGGGGGCGCCGGGGCTGGCGGCCAGGGCCACGAGCGCGTCGGCGCGGCGCCCGCGGCGGAGCGGCTCGAGGGGCAGGCCCCAGGGCAGCACGGCCTCACCGGCGGGCCGGACCGGCAGCTTCAGCGCGGCCTTCCGCTTGAGCTTGGGGACCGGGCTCTTGCCGTCCTTGCGCGCCCCCTGGTCGATCCAGCGGCGCAGGACCGTGAGCTCGCGCTCGCTCAGCGCGCTGCCGCCGCGCGGCATGTAGGGCTGCTCGAGGCGGGCGCACACCCGATAGAGCTTGCTCGCCTCGGCGTCGCCGGGCGCGACCGAGTCCCCCGAGCTGCCGCCGCGCATCAGGGCGTCGTAGGTCGAGAGGTCCAGGCCGCCCGAGGTGTCCTCTGCGTCGTGGCAGTAGGTGCACTTCGCCTCGAGGAGGGGCGCGACGTGCTCGGCGTAGGTGACCGCCGGCTCGGCCTTCTTGGGCTGAGCGGCGCTCGGGCCGTGGGCCGAGACCAGGAGGAGCAGGAGGAGGGCGGGGGTGCGAGGGCTCACGAGGCCAGACTAGCCGGAATCCCGGCGCGCGCCCACGGCCATCTTGGGCGCGAGGAGGGCCTGGATGCCTCGTGAGGCTAGGATCGCGAGGTGAACGACACGGGGCCCAACGAGCCCCCGGCGGGTGAGCCGGGGCCCGCGCCCGCCGCGGGTGAGCCGCCCGCCGGCGAGGGCGCGCGCTTCGCCCTGGGCCTGCTCCTCTGCGGCGCGGCGGCGGGGCTGCTCGACGCGAGCGAGCTCGGCGCGCGCCTGCACTGGGCGATCACCCTCCCGGCCAGCGGCGGCGCGGTCCTGGGCGCGGTCGCCCTCTCGCGGGCCCTGGCCCTGCTCACGCCCGCGCTGCTCCTGTTCTGGGTCGCGCAGCGGGCGGGGCGGCCCTGGCTGGCGCGCTGGGGCGGCGCCCTGGCGGGCGGGCTGCTCCTGGCCCTGGGGCTGATCGACGCGCGCTTCTGGGCGATCACGGGGAACCGGCTCAGCGACTACCTGCCCTTCCTGGCGGGGCGCGAGCCCATGCAGTGGGCGGGCAAGGGAGCCGGCGCGGCCTTTGCCTCGCTGGGGCTCGTCGGAGTGGTGGTCGCGCTCCTGGCCGCGGGCGGGCTGGTGTGGCTCGCGCGGCGGGGGCCCGCTGGGGCAGGCCGCCCCTGGCCGCGTCGCCTGACCGGGGCGGCCTGGGTCGCGCTGGTCCTGCTGCCTCCCTTGCTCGCGACCCGGCAGCCTCCCTCGCAGGCGGCGCGCCTCGACCTCGCGCTCGGGGCCTCCTTGCTGCGGCTGGTCCCGCTGGGCGGCGGGCCGCAGACGGCCTTCTCGGCTGCGCTCTCGACGGACCTCGACCGGCTCGTGCCTCGCCTGGCCGAGCGTGGGCGCGGCTGCGTGACGCCGGCGCCGGCGCCCGTGGAGGGGGCGCCGCGCGACGTGGTGCTCGTGGTGCTCGAGAGCCTCCGCCGCGACAGCTTCAGCGACCCCCGGCTCACGCCGCGGATCGCGGCCTGGTGCGAGGAGCGGGGCCGGCGCGCGACCTGGCACCGCTCGAACAGCAACTGCTCCTACCTGGGGGTGTTCAGCCTGCTCTACGGGGCGAGCCCCTTGGTCTACCCGCAGACCCTCGCCGGCGAGCTGCCGAGCCCGCTCTGCGAGGAGCTGCGCCAGCTGGGCTACCAGCGGCTGCTCTTCAGCAGCAGCAGCTTCGCCTGGGAGCGCATGGACCAGTACATCGGCGAGCAGAACTTCGACGAGCAGCAGATCGTGGCGGAGGGGGAGTGGCCGGCGCGCGACGAGGCGGTGCTGAGGGCGCTGCGCGAGCGGCTCGCCGTGCGGGAGCGGGCGCCGATCTTCGCCTTCGCGTTCCTGATGAGCACCCACTTCGACTACGCCTACCCGGAGCGCTACGGGACGCGGCAGCCGGCGGAGGCGGCCCTGGACTGGATGGCCCTGCGCGGGTCCGGCGAGCCGAGCCCCGCCGAGCGGCAGGTGTGGCTGAACCGCTACGCGAACACCCTGGCCTGGGTCGACGACCTGCTCGGCGAGCTGCTCGAGTCGCTCGACCCCGAGCGCACGGTCGTGATCGTGACGGGCGACCACGGCGAGTCCTTCTACGAGGACGGAGCCTGGCTGCACAGCAGCCGGATCTCGGACGTGCAGACGGGGGTCCCGCTCCTGGCGGGGGGGCGGGCGCGGGACGCGCGCTGGGACGTGGCGACCAGCCACCTGGACGTGGCGCCGACGCTGCTGCACGCCGCGCTGGGGCGAGCCTCGCGCAACCCGCACCTGGACGGGCGCGACCTGCTGGCCGAGGAGGTCGGGCCCTCGGTGTTCGAGCTGGCGGGCGACCACGAGGACTTCGTGCTCTACGCCCCGCACGGGCGCCTGCGCCTCAGCGCGCGGCGGGGGCGCCTGCTCCCCATGGGCGAGGTCGACGAGGTGGACGACTACCTGCCGAGCGCCGGGCCGGTCGGGCCCTGGCGCGAGGTCGTCGCCCGGCGCTTCGCCGAGCTGGACTGCGGCTGCAGGTGAGCGCCGCTAGCTGATCTTCTTCTGGCGCAGGCGGACGCTGGTCCAGGCCTTCCAGCCGCGGGTGGACTTGCGGAACACGAGCAGCATCTCGGTCTCGCCCTTGAAGGGCTGCTTCTCGTGCGAGCCGTCGACGAGCTGGGTCATGCGCATGTAGGCGTAGGGGCCGTCCTCGGCGACGAAGTGCAGCGAGAGGAGCTTGTAGCGCAGGTCGCGCAGGCGGAACTGCTGCACGAGGGTGCGCTGCAGCTCGAGGCGGTTGGGGGCCTCGGGGTGGAACACCAGCATCACCCCGTCGGGGTTCTCCAGGTTCAGGGCGGACATCTGCTGCTTGACGAGGGACTCGCACACAATCTGCGCGTTGCTGGGGCCGGCGGGCCGCGGGTCCTGGGCGCGCAGGACGCTGACGCCGCACGAGGCGCCGAGGCCGAGCAAGAGGACGAGGGGGAGCAGGACGCGACGCATGGCAACCTCCGAGCGCTGAATCCTATCGCGCCGCCGCCAACTCGCCGCCCTCGGGCCGCGGGGTCGCTAAGCTGGCCGCGTGGCTGAAGTCCAGATCGGGCCCTATCGGTGCGAGGGCGAGCTCGGGCGGGGCTCCATGGGGGTGGTCTACCGGGCCTTCGATCCGGCGGGCCAGCGCTACGTGGCGATCAAGCTGCCCCTCGGCCAGCTGAGCGAACAACGGCTGGCGCGCCTGCAGCGCGAGGCGGAGCTCGCCGCGCGCCTGCGGCACCCCGGCGTGGTGGGGATCCACAGCGTGGGCCAGCTCCCAGACGGTCGCGCCTACCTGGTCTACGAGCTGATCGAGGGGGCGCGCAACCTCTGCGAGCGCTGGCAGGAGGTCGACTGGCGGGCGCGCGCGCAGGACGTGCTGGAGGTCGCGCACGCGGTGGCCTACGCCCACGCGCAGGGCGTGATCCACCGCGACTTGAAGCCCGAGAACGTGCTGGTGGACGACGAGGGGCGGGTGCGGATCACCGACTTCGGCCTCGGGGCAGGGGTCGACCTCGAGCGGCTGACCCGCAGCCAGGTCACGCTGGGGACGCCCAGCTACATGGCGCCCGAGGCCTTCCGCGGCGCGACGGTCTCGCCCTCGGTCGACGTGTGGTCGCTGGGGGTGATGCTCTACCAGGCGTTGACGGGCGAGCTGCCCTACCAGGCGGCGACCCTGCAAGCGCTGATCAACGCCGTGCACGGCCCGCCTCCGCCCGTGCGCGAGCGGGCGCCGGAGGTCGACCCCAAGGTCGCGGCCGTGTGTAGCGAGGCGTTGCGCACCGATCCTGAGGACCGGCCCGAGAACGGGCGTGAGTTCGCGCTCGAGCTCGAGCGAGCCCTGCGCGGAGAGGCGCCCTCGGGGGCGCGGCGCGTGTCGCGGGTGGCGGTCGCGCTGGCCGTGGCTGGGCTGTCCGTCGTCGGCTCGGGGGCCCTGGTGGCGCTGGCCGTGGCGCGGC
>CALDQK010000621.1 GCA_937911525.1 uncultured bacterium | reverse complement strand
GAGCTCTCCCTCCCCGAGGACTACCGCGTCCTCTCCGTCGCCGGCAACCTCGACGGCGCCGCCCTCCCTGGCGTCCAGCCCCTGCTCATGGGGCATTGGCGTTCGCTGCGTCAGGGCCCCCTGCCGCTGCTGGCCGGGTTCGCGCTCGTGGCCCTCCTCGTCGGCGCCTCTGCCCGCGGCCGCCACGGCGCGCTGTGGCTCCTGGCGCGGCTTCTGGACACCGGCAGCCGCGCCCGCGACGCCGGGGCGAACCTTCGGGCCCAGGCCGCGGCCAACAAGAAGCAGGTCTTGGCGCTGACCTTGGTCCTGGTCGCGCTGGGCCTTTGCGTTGGGCTCTACGTGTTCCGCAAGCAGATGGCGGGGCACGCCCCGGCCTTCGCCTTCCTCGACCCACGATCCGACGCGGCCTACAAGGCCGCGGACAGAGCCATGGAAGGCGCCGAGTTCGAAGACGGAGGGGACGCCGGGGGGGACGTCGCCACCCGGGCTGCCTCGGCTCCTGGGAGCAAGCCGCCCACCCCGGCCAGCGCCGAGCGCGCTCGCCGCCAACTGCGCCGGCAGCTCGAGGCGCGGGAGAAGGCCAAGCAGATTCGCCTGCGCTCCAACCGCGCCGAGAGCGAGAAGAAGGTCTCGGGCAAGGCCAGCAAGGAGGGCGCGACACAGGAGGCTGAGGAGGAGGCTCAGCGCTCCGACCGCAAGCCCTCCCGCCCGATGCAGGTCCCCAAGACCCTGGCTCCCGAGGCCGACAGCGCTCCTCCGCCCCCTCCAGCCCCCAGCAAGCCACGCCCCTCCAGCGACCCCAGCCCAGACGCCGGGGCGAACGCCGGGCCGGGCGGCGGCGGACTCCAGGGCGGACGCGGCTTCGGCGGCCTGCCCCCCGAGCCCAAGCCCGCCGCCGAGGCGGAGCCCGAGGAGCCAGCGCTGCCGCTGGCGGACCTCCCCGCCGAGACCGGCGCCAAGCGTGAGGCTGGGGACAGCGAGAAGCTCGGGGCCGACAAGGGCTGGGGCCGCAAGTCCGACGATCAAACCCTCGACGCGCTGCGGGACGAGCTGAACGACGCCGAAGTCGCGGCGGGCGAGCCCCTGCCCCAGGCGCGCATCGACGAGCTGGCCCAGGGCGGCCAGGTCGGCCTGCGCTCGCTCGTGCTGCAGCTGAGCGGGGTCGGCCAGACCCGGGCCTTCCAGCGGCCTGGCGGAGACGCGGCCCTGGGGGTCGACGTCGTGGCCGAGCGGCTCCTGGTCGGTCTGGGCGCCCTCGTGGCCCTGGCTGGCTTCCTGCTCTGCGCGCTCCTGCCCCGCCTGGGTCGGCTCAGCGCCGTGGCGCTGGTGCTGGTCGCCCTCGCTGCGGCGACCGCCCTGCCCCTCCTCTGGCCTCAGGCGACCACCACGGCGCTCCTCAACGCCTTCGCCTTCGGTGTGCTGGCTGCCCTGCCGGTCCTGGCGCTGGGGGCCCTGGCGCGCTCCTGGGAGGCCGGCCCCTTCTCCCGCCTGAAGGCCGCCCTGACGGAGCTGCGCCAAGCCTCCTGAGCTGCGAAACCAGGCCCAGGGCTCACCGGTAGGATCCCTCCATGACCGGACGCGCCCCCCTCCTCGCCCTCTTCGCGCTGACCCTCCTCCCGAGCCAGGCCTCGGCCAAGGGCGAACCGATCCCCCTCGACGGCACCCCTCGCAAGGGCTCGCGCTCGGAGGTCAGCGAGGCCCGCGACAGCCAGCTCACGGTCAAGTGGAAGTCCGCCGCTGGTTCGGGGACCAAGCAAGAGGTCAAGCGCCTGCGCCAGCGCTACCGCCAGGAGGTGCTCTCCCCCAAACCCTGGACCTTCCTGCGCAACTACGAGGAGTCCACCCAGGAGAGCGGCCAGTCGGCTCAGGAGCTCTCGAGCCAGCGCACCTCCTTGCACGCGCGAGCCGTGGTCCTGCAGGGCCTCGAGCTGAAGCCGCACGGGAGCCCCTTCCAGATCTCCAAGGAGGACCGCGAACGGCTCAAGCTCTACCGCCTCGCCCGCGCCTTCCTCGACGGACGCGAGCTCGAGCCCCGCGGGTCCTACAAGCTGGGCCCCGAGCCCTTCCTCAAAGCCCTCGTCGGGGACTTCGTCCCGGCCAGCGTGGGCAAGGGCGGCGCCAAGGTCCGCCTGGAGAGCGTCCGCGAGAGTGAGCAAGGCCGGATCGCCCGGCTGGCGGTCAAGCTGAAACTGCGCACCGAGCGGCACGCGTCGCTGCCTGAGATCCACCTCGACCTGAAGGGGAAGCTCGAGTGGAACCTCACTGAGCGCGACCTGGCCGAGGGGGAGCTCGAGGGCACCATGGGCGTGTTCGTCGTCAACGAGAAAGAGGGCGCGACCTGGCAGGCCACCGGTCCCCTGCGCTGGACCTACCGGGCCAAGTTCCTGCTCAGCCGCGGGGGCGGCGACGGGGAGAGCGCGCGCAAGGAGGGCCGCCCGCCGGGGCCCGGGGTCAAGCTGCTGGTCTGCTCCAAGGACCCCAAGCACCGGATCTCGGTGGCCGACATCCGCAACTGCCCCCGCTGCGGAGCGGCCCTCGACGCCGAGCGCAGCTGCCCCAAGGACCACCGCTGGGTCCTCCAATACTGCCCCCAGGACGGCGCGCCCCTCCGCCACCAGGAGTGATTTCACTCCCGCGGGCGCCTGGGGGTAGCGCCAGGTATAGTCTCCTCCTGTGAAGGGCTTCGAAGTCGCGAAGTCGGACGATGCGCTCTATGTGCGCGTCCATGGACTCGGCAGCATGACCAGCGCGCCGGCGCTGGAGGCATTCGTTGACCACGAGCTCCAGACCGGGGGCGTGCGCCAGCTGGTCCTGGATCTCGCTGAGTGCAGCGGAGTCGACAGCACCTTCATGGGCACCCTGCTGGGGATCAACAACCGCCTCAGCGATCAGGGGGAAGGCGCCGGCGTCGCGCTGGTCAACGTCGACGACCACGCCCGCAAGCAGCTCTCCTCGGTCGGCCTCGACGCCTTCCTGACCCTGGTCGAGGGCGAGACCCGCCTGCCCAAGAAGCTCCGCTTGACCCCCCTCCCGGCCAAGCCCGTGGGGGACCGCGAGCGCCTGAAGCTGATGCTCAAGGCGCACAAGGACCTGGTCGCGGCCGACGAGCGCAACCGAGCCAAGTTCGGCCTCTTCCTCGAAGCGATCGTGGCCGAGCTCGGCGAGTAGTGGGCCCGCTCCGCCTCGCTCCCCGCTATCGCGACAAGGTGTGGGCAGGCGGCAAGCTCAGCCGCTGGCTCGCTGGCGCTCCCGCGAGCGCAGGCGAAGCCTGGCTGGTGTCCGACGTCCCTGGCGAAGCCAGCGAGATCGTCGACGGACCCCACGCGGGCCGAACGCTGCGCGACCTGGTCGCCGCCCACCCGGCCGAGCTCCTCGGCGCAGCGGAGCTGGCCGAGCAACGCTCGCGCGGAGAGGAGCCGCGCTGGCCCCTGCTGGTCAAGCTGCTCGACATCGGCCCCCCGCTCTCGGTCCAGCTCCACCCCAGCGGCGAGCTCGCGCGCGAGCTCGGCGACGGCGAGCGCGGCAAGTGCGAAGCCTGGCTGATCCTCGACCCCGGACCCCAGGCCCGGATCTACGCCGGCGTCCCGGCGGGGACCCTGACCCTCGACGCCCTGCTCGAGGCCTGCGCCGCCGGCGAGCTCGGCGAGGAGCAGCTCGCCTCCTACGCCCCGCGCGCGGGGGAAGGCCTGGCGATCACACCTGGGACCCTGCACACCGCCCGCGACGTGGTGGCCCTCGAGATCCAGGAGACCTCCGACGTGACCTACCGCGTCTACGACTGGGGCCGCGGACGCGAGCTGCACCTCGATCAGGCCCGCCGGACCCTCGAGGTGCTGGGCCTGCGCCCGCCCCCGACCCGCGACGCCGGCTGGGAGCCTGGTGAACGCGACCTCTCCCCGGGCTGCCCCTTCCGCTTCGAGCGCTGGCAGCTCTCCCCGGGCGAGGAGCGCACCTCCGCGCCCGGACTCCCGGGGGTCCTGATCGCCCTCGGCGGCGAGCTCGAGGTCCGCGTCGGCGAGGAGGCCCTCAGCCTTCGCCCTGGCGAGAGCCTGGTGCTCCCCGCCGCGGGCGCTCCCGCCACCGTCACGGCCCGCGCCGAGGTCCGCTGTGCATACGGTCGCGTTCGCACCCAATCCTGAGCCCAAGATCCAGTAGTCTCTCGGGCATGGAACGGCTGCTGATTGGAATCACGGGAGGCTCGGGGTCGGGCAAGACCACCCTGGCCGCGGCGCTCAAGGAGCGCTTCGAGCCCGAGGAGCTGCTCCTCATCTCCCTGGACAGCTACTACCGCGACCGCTCGGACCTGAGCCTCGAAGAGCGGCGCAAGCTGAACTACGACCACCCCGACGCCTTCGACCAGCCCCTGCTCGTCGAGCACCTCGGGCGGCTGCGGCAGGGCGAGTCGGTCGCGCAGCCCGTCTACGACTACACCCAGCACCTGCGCGGGGGGACGCTCGCGATCCACCCCGCGCCCGTGATCCTGGTCGAGGGGATCCTGACCCTGGCCCTGCCTCAGGTCCGCGAGCTCTTCGACCTCAAGATCTACGTCGACACCCCCGCCGACCTGCGGATCCTGCGCCGGCTCAAGCGAGACGTCGAGGATCGCGGCCGGACGGTGGACTCGGTGACCGCGCAGTATCTGACGACCGTGCGCCCGATGCACGAAGCGCACATCGAGCCCACCAAGGAGCTGGCCGACCTGATCGTGCCTGGCTCGCGCGACACCTACGGCGCCCTGTGGACCCTCGAGTCCTGGGTGCGCGCAGGCGTCGACGGCTTGCGGCCTAGCTTCCCTCGGCCAGACGGCGCGCCACTCGCGTGAGCGTGGCCGCCAGCTCGAGGACCTGATCCTCGAGCGCGTTGGCCTCCCCGGCGGCCTGCGAGTGCGGCACCAAGCGCCCGATCGAGAGCCGCCCCTGGCGGACGTGGCCCGCCGCGTCCCGCGCCTGCTCGACGGGCGGGTGCTGACGGCGGAGCTCGGCGAGGACCTCGTCGAACTCGGCCTGGACCAGGGGACCCGAGTAGATGGAGCGCTCACAGAAGAGCTCGCCCTGCTCGTTGCGCATCCGCTCCACGCGCACGTTCAGCCCCTCGGGCAGCTCGGCGTCGCTGAGGGGGTTCCCATCGCCGGCCTTGAGCAGGATCGCGTCGATCGCCTCCCGCCCCGGCTGGTTGCCCAGCCCGTCTCCGCAGCGCAGCTCGACCCGCATCCCCTCCTTGTGGAGGTCCAGGCAGAGCTCGCCGGGGTAGCCGACCAGGTCGAGGCGGGCGCCCGTCGCGCTGACCCGAGCCTCGCTCAAGGGCAGGCCGCGCTCGCCCGCCAGGGCCTGGATCCGCTGGGCGAACTTGAGGAACTTCGGCAGCACGGCGTGGGCCGCGTCCATGTCGAAGTCGTAGGGGCGGAAGCCCGTGAAGGGGCCGAGCCCGAGCAGGTCGAGGTAGTCGCAGAGCTGGCCGCAGAGGAAGGAGGTCCGGGTGTCCTCGTCGTCGCGGTGCTCGGCGAAGAAGCGCGCCACCTCCTCCCAGCTGGCGAGGCGCATGTCGTCCTTGCTCCACTCGGCACCGTAGTAGACCTCCGCGTAGCGCTGCAGCTGGCTGAGGTCGAGGAGCTGCGTCAGCTTGGCCTCGATCAGCACGCACAGCCCCTCGCCCTCGCCGCTGAAGATCCAGCCGTCGGGGTGGCAGCCCTCCTCGAGCTCCTCGAGGGTGTGGTAGAGCACGTCGATGTCGTCGGGGGTCAGCTCGGGGCGCGCCAGGGCCTTTCGCATCGCGTCGAGTCGATACTCGGCCGGCGCGTTGAGCATGGCGGGCGAGCGGAGCATCGAGAGCAGGAGCGCGCCCTGCTGCGCGTCGTCGAGGGGCGGCAGGTTCTCCGCCAGGCGTCCCGCGATCGAGATCCCGAGCACGCTCTGCTGCTTGACCTGCGCCGGGTCGAAGTCGTCGTAGTCGCAGGCGTGCAGGTCGAAGTGGAAGCTGTTCGCGCTCGTCTCGAGGCGCGCGAAGCGCTCGAGGAAGGCCCGGGTCAGGTTCGGCCGGGACCAGCGCAAGGTCGAGATCAGAGCCCGCGTGAGGTTGTAGTCGAGCGTGTGCGAGCGATAGGCCACGAACACGTTCAGGTGACGGTCGGGGTAGAGGTCGCTGCGGCTCTCGGCCGTTGCCAACTTCATGGGTCCGCTCCTCGTTGGGGGGGCGGAAGTCTAGCAAGGATCGCGAGCCGCGGCTTGGCGTCTCGCGCCCGCGCCCGTGCCAGGAATGCGGGGCACGGAGGAGCGGTCGCACTCAGCGAGAGCTCCTTGGCGTTGCAGAGATGGAACGGGGAAAACTGGAAACCTGGAGAGCGCGGCGGCAGATCGGCGGAGCTGCCTGCCTCGAGTTCTCCAGTCGTCTCCGTTCATTGTCTCGACAGAGGAGCTGTCGCTCGTGCGACAGCTCCTTCGCGTTTCGGAGCAGTCGCTCCCGAGCTCTCGCGACCCCCTCCCTTCCCGATCCGGAACGCAAAGGAGCTGTCGCGCTCAGCGACAGCTCCTGCTCTTCGAGGGGGCTGGCGAAGCTCTCAGCTGCCCGCCTTTTCCTGGGCGCGCGCGATCTTCTGCTGCTGGAACTCGATGATCGCGCGGCTGTAGACCTCGCGGTTGTCGTAGGGCACCGTCGTCAGGTCGAGCTGGCGACGAAGGCGGACCAGGTTCAAGAGCAGGCGGGCCATGCGCCCGTTGGCCTCGATGAAGGGGTGGAGCGTGATGAACTCGTGGTGGATCCGCCAGCTGAACTTGTGGGGATCCTGCGCGCGCTCGAGGCCGGTGTTGATCAGGTTGACCAGCCAGGCCATCCGCTCGGCCAGATACTGGGGCGGAGACGCGATCAAGAGGCCCTTGTAGCGCAGCACGCACTCGCGGTATTCGCCCGCAGAGAGGAGCAGGTTCCCCATCAGGGTCCGGTGCAGGAGCATGATCTGCTCCTCGCTGACCGGCTTGTCGGGGCTCATGCCCAGGGCCGCCATGCCGCGCAGGGCGCGCTCGTGGCCGAGGACGACCTCGGCCTCGAAGCTGCGTCCGTCTTCGCCGATCAGCTCCTGCTCCGGATCGAAGCTGGCGCTGTTCGTCAGAATCCGCCGGGTGTCGGTCTCGGTGACCGTGATCCCATCCAGCCGATTGCTGTTGT
>CALDQK010000620.1 GCA_937911525.1 uncultured bacterium | reverse complement strand
GCGGTCCTGCTCGCGACCGACGCTGGCGGGGTCGGCCTGAACCTCCAGCGCGCCAGCGCCTGCTGCGTCAACGTCGAGCTGCCCTGGAACCCCGCCGTCCTCGAGCAGCGGATCGCCCGCGTGCACCGCCTGGGCCAGCAGGAGCCGGTCCAGGTGTTCAACCTGATCTCGCGCGGCGGGATCGAAGAGCGCGTCGCGAACGGGCTCTCCGCCAAGGCCGCGCTCTTCGAGGCCGTGTTCGCTGGCGAAGACGACGAGGCCCTCTTCGACCGGGTGCCCGACCTGCTCGCGGCGCTCTACCCCGACCTCCTCAGCGAGGCGGCGGCGGAGCCCTTCGACGTCGTCGCCGAGCAGGCGGGCGAGGAAGTCGGCGTCTGCGAGTCGGCGGGCGAGAGCGCGACACCGCAGACCTCGCTCGAGGAGCCTGCGGTCGAGGAGGTCGCGGTCGAGGAGCCCGCGGGCGCTGCGACTGAGCGCGAGGAGAACGCGGGGCCGGTCGACGTGCGCGTGCTGGTGGGCGGCGCCGGAGGGCGCAACGAGGAGCGACCCACGTCTTTCGCGGACAGCGAGGCCTCGCCCCGTCCGGCCAGCGCCGCGGAGCTGCTGCAGCGCTTCGCCGTGACCCAGGCGCCCTCCGGCGACCTCCGTCTGGAGGGGCCGCCGGAAGCCATGAACGAGCTCTTGGGCCTGGTCGAGGGGTTGGTGCAGCTGTTGAGGCCGGCCTAGTGCGTGCCGCGAAGAGGCAGGGGCGATCCCGCGGGATCGCCTGGGAGGTCAGGACTTAGGCGCTTGGAGGACGCTCGTCCAGCTGACGGACGCGTCCCAGGGCGCCGTCGACCTCCAGCCACTCGCCGTCGCGAATCCGGGTGGTCGCGTTGGGGACGCCGACCACGGTCGGGATCCCGAAGGTTCGCCCTGCGATCGCGGTGTGGCTGAGGAGGGAGCCGCGTTCGACGACCATTCCCTTGGCGCCGAGCATCACGAAGAGCCAGCCGGGGTCGGTCTCGCGGGCGACGAGGATCGTGTCCTCGCCGGGGGGCCAGGGCTCGGGCTCGCTGAGGACGCGGGCCCGTCCGCGCACGACTCCGGCGCAGGAGCCGAGTCCGAGGAGGACGCCGTCCTCCGCGGCGGCGTCGCTCGCGACCTCTTCGGGTGGGCTGACCCAGCGACGGGCGGCGACGGCGCCCAGGGTCTCGACGCGGCTGGGGGCGCGGCTGGGGAGGTCTCGTTGCTCGGCGCGGCGGCGGGCGACGAGGGGGCGGAGGTCGGCGTCGACGCTGGTCCCGGCGGCGGCGGCGCTCAGCTCTGCGGGGGTCAGCCAGAACACGTCGTCGCCGCGCTCGAGGACGCGCTGGCGGGCGAGGCTCTGGCCGGCGCGCAGGTAGAGCTCGCGGCAGGCGGCGAAGAGCTCGCTGCGGCAGTAGCGGCTCCGCTCGCGCTGGCGGATCCCCTCGCGCACGATCGCGAGCAGGCGCTGGACGACCAGGCGGCGGCCGGGGCGGCCGCGCAGGCGGCGGCGGAGCTCGGCCTCGGCGCCCGCGCGCAGGGCCTGCTCCTGGGAGCTGAGCTCGGCCAGCCGGATCCCTTCCGCGGCGTAGCGGGCGACGGCTTGGAGCAGCTCGCCGGGTTGCTCGCGGGGGCTGGGGCGCTCGAGCTCGAGGTCGCCGGGGCCGCGGGCGCCGTAGCGGCGGAGGTGCTCCTGACAGGCGGCGGCGAAGCCCGGGGCGCGGGCGGGGAGCTCGCGCCAGAGCGCGGCGGCGTCGCGCTCGCCGCGGGCGACCTCGGCCAGGGCGTGGGCGAGGGCGGGGTCTGCGCCGACCAGCTCGCTGAGGGCGACGGCGCTCTGGACGACCTCGGCGCTGGTCACGCCCTCCTCGCCCGCGAGGAGCTCGTTGAGCAGGCCGGGGCGCTCGCGGCAGAGGTCCCAACGCTCGGCCAGGCGCTCGAGGGTCCCGTGGGCCAGGATCAGGAAGGCGTCGTTGACGAGCGTCAGGCCCCAGCGGCGGAAGCAGCGGGTCGAGAAGCGCTCGGCCCGGTCGCAGAGCTCGAGGGGGTCGCTCGTCTCGGGCAGGGCGCGCAGGTCGCTCAGCTCGCGCTCGAACTCGGCGTAGAACTCGCGCATTCGCGCGCGGTGGCGGGCGAAGTTCCAGGCCAGGTTGGCCGCGCTGCCGGCGCGCTCGAGGGCGCCGGGGGCGCGTAGCGGCGCGTCGCGGCCGCTGCGCTGGAGCCCGATCGTGCGCTCCCAGTGGGGGCGGTAGAGGGCGAAGAGCGGGTGCGCGTCGAAGAGCTCGTAGAAGCTGTCGAGGCGGTAGTAGATCCGGCCGTCGAGGAAGCCGATCATTCGCTCGAAGTCGGGGCGGAGCTCGTTCAGGCGAGCGGCGGGGACGCCGAGGCGGCGCAGGCAGTCCGCGAAAATGTCTCGGTAGAAGCGGCGAGCGAAGCCGAAGGTCAGGGGCGTGGTCCGGCCGGGGTAGCTCTCGCTGACGTTGCTGTCGTCGAACACCGTGCGGCGGTCCGGGGGCGCGAGGGGGCGGCTCTGGACGACCCAGGTCCTGCCCTCGGCGTCGAGGCAGCCCTCGACGTCCTGGGGCGCCGAGAAGACCTGCTCGGCCTGGCGGGCCAGGATCGCGATCCAGCGCAGCTCGTCGAGGTCGAGCAGCGAGCGCTCGCCGCGGGGCTCGCGGCGGACGAGCTCGCCCGCGGGGTCGAGGAAGTCGTGGTCGACCTCGGCTCGCTCGGCCACGATCCCCTCGCCGAAGCCCTCGGCCGAGGCGACCACGGTGTGGTCCTCGCCGTGGACCGGGTCGCGGGTGAAGGCCACGAAGGAGCGCTCGGCCTGGACCAGGCGCTGGAGCTGGACCGCGACCGAGTGACCGAGGGGGTCGTCGACGCCGCGGTAGACCACGGCGGGGAGCGACCAGGCGCCCAGCCACACCTCGCGCGCGGCGTCGGCCCCGTCGCGGG
>CALDQK010000619.1 GCA_937911525.1 uncultured bacterium | reverse complement strand
GGGCGGGCTCCTCGGCGACCGGCTCGGGCTCGGGCTCAGGGGCGGGCTCCTCGGCGGGCTCCTCGACTGGGGGCTCCTCCGCCTTGGCGGCCTCGTCCTCCTCGACCTCGTAGGTGAGGCGGACGCTCCCGATCTTGATGTCGCTGTTGGGGGGGATCTCGGCGGGGACGTTCTTGTCCAGGCGGTCGCCGCCGACCCAGGTGCCCCCCTTCGAGTTCAGGTCCTCGATGGTGGCGCGTCCATCCTCGACCACGATCTGGGCGTGCTTGAAGCCGATGCCCTTGTCGCGGAGCTGGATGTCGTTCGCCTTACGGGTGCCGACCATGTGGGTGCCCGGGCCGAGGTCGAAGGTCTCACCCTTCCTCTTCCCGTTCAGGACCCGTAGCCGTCGCATAGACGCTTCCGCCACGCCGCTCGTTCTCCCCAGCTCAGCTTGCGCGTCGCCTCTGCGACGTCTCCGCTGAGCGCACCCGGCTGTCTCATGAAGCCGTCCAGCAAGGATCCGCGGGAGGGGTGGAGTCGTTCCAGGGCCCGCGAGCGAATCCGTGCACCTGCTCCAAAGTGTTGCAGGCGAAGGACTAACGAGACGTTGGGCTTGTAGCACAGCCAGAATGCGGTGTCAACGGGACCTCGGCCCGTGGAATCGAGGGCTCCTGGCGGCCCTGAGGCCGACGAGGGGCGGACGAGGGGCGATGGTTCCTCCCCGCTCCGAGGCGGACTCGCGCTGCTCCCCCCCTCCCCGAAATCACTTACCCTCTCCCCCGTGAATGCCGCGATCGTGACGGTTGGCTCCGAGCTGCTGCGGGGCGACGGGCTGGACACCAACTCCCAATGGCTCTCGCGCCGCCTGGAGGGGCTCGGCTACGCGGTGCGCCTGCACCTGAGCTGCCTCGACGACGAGGCGGACATCGCGGCCATGCTCGAGGTGGCCGCCAGCCACGCCGAGGTCGTCCTGGTCACCGGGGGCCTGGGGCCGACCCAGGACGACCGGACCCGGGCGGCCGTGGCGCGCTGGCTCGGAGTCGAGGTCCGCCTCGACGAGGACGAGCTGGCCCACATCGAGGCCCTCTTCGCCCGCTTTGGCCGCGCGATGTCCCCCTCCAACCGACGCCAGGCAGAGCTGCCCCTGGGAGCCAGCGCCCTCCGCAACGAGGTCGGCACGGCCCCGGCCTTCCAGGCGGAGCGGGCCGGGACCCGCGTGTTCGTGCTCCCGGGCGTCCCGCGCGAGGTCTACTGGCTCTGGGACCGACACCTGCGGCCCGCCTTGCTCGCCGGAGGCGCCCAGCGCCCCCGGGCCGAGCGCAGCTTCCGCACGGTCGGGATCGGCGAGAGCCGCCTGGCCGAGGCCCTCGAGCCGGTCGAGGCGCGCGCGGGGATCGAGGTCCGCTACGCGGCCGAGGAGCGCGAGGGCACCGTGCGGGTCACGCTCCTCCACGACGAGCAGCGCGAGGTGCACGCCGCCTGGCTCGCCGCCCAGGAGCTGATCGGGCGGCACATCGCCGCGCGCGGGAGCGACCGCCTCGCCGAGAGCGTCGTCGCCGAGCTCTGCGCGGCTGGCCGGACCCTGACCACCTCCGAGTCCTGCACGGGCGGGCGCGTGGCGAGCCGCCTGGTCGAGGTCCCGGGGGCCTCGGTCGTGTTCGAGCGCGGGCTGGTGACCTACAGCAACGAGGCCAAGAGCGACCTGCTCGGGATCGACCCGGCCCTGATCGCCGAGCACGGCGCCGTCAGCGAGGAGGTCGCCCGCGCGATGGCCCTCGGGGCGCGCCGCGCCGGCCGGAGCGACCTCGGACTCGGGATCA
This sequence comes from uncultured bacterium, assembly GCA_937911525.1. GTDB lineage: Bacteria > Planctomycetota > J058 > J058 > J058 > NORP233. The sequence goes on along the minus strand of CALDQK010000619.1, from coordinate 1,162 downwards.
CCGGGATCGCGGGACCCGGCGGCGGGACGCCCGACAAGCCCGTCGGCACGGTGCACCTCGCCGTCGCCTGGTCGGACGACCCGGCCTGCGTGGTCCACCTCCACGCGCGCTACCCGGGGACCCGCACCCTCGTCCAGACCCGCGCTTCGGCGGGCGGGCTGAAGCTCGTCCTCGACGCCCTCCAGCGCAGCCAAGAGGAGAGCCCATGAGCCACCCCGTCCGCAGCGAGGAGATCGCGAGCGCGCTCAAGACCTACCTCGGCTACCTCGACGACCTGTCCCGCGTCGGCTTCGAGGGCGCGAGCACCAAGCTGCGCCTGGTCGTCAACTACGCGCGCAAGGACCTGGTGACCCGCGGCCTGGCCAGCCACTTCCACGCCCGGCTCACCCGGGAGCGCTTCCTCGAGCGCGCCCAGGAGCGCCTCGAGCTGGCCGAGCACCCCCTGGATCGCATGGCGCAGGTCTACCTGCTCCTGGTCACGCTCAAGGAGGGGCACAAGCTCAACCTGCGCAGCCTGCTGACCCGGAGCGAGTTCTCCGGCGGCGGCCTGGACGACCGCTGGAAGCGCCTCGCGCAGGAGTGGATCGCCCCCTTCAGCGAGCACGTCAGCCAGCTGCGCGCCTGGGCGACCGAGCACGTGCAGGGCGGCGAAATGCTCGACCCCGAGGAGGTGTTCGGCGAGGCGCTCGAGGCCTGCTTCGGCGCCCCTCCGCCGACCTCCGGCGCGGCGCCCAGGCCGGCGGCGGCCCGGCCCGCCGCCGCGGCTCCAGGTCCTGCCCCGAGCCAGGCCAGCGTGCCCGAGTGGCTCGCGCCCCTCGCCCAGGCCGTGGGCGAGCTGGCGCCCGGCGCGCGCGCCGAGCTCGAGGTCGACCTCCAGCTCCTGGCCCTCGAGCGACGCAAGGCCACGCCCAACCCCGACCGGGTCGAGGAGCTGGTCGCCAGCTTCACCGCCGCCGGCTTGGGGGATCGCGCCCGCCGAGCCCTCGGCGAAGCCCCGACCCTGACGGGGCTCTCGCGAGCCAAGCTGGCAGAGCCTCCCCTCGCCCCCGCCACCCCGGCCCCCGCGCCGGCCGCGGCTGCCGACGCCAGCGCCGACCTCGCCGCAGAGCGCGCGGCGCTGGCCGCGGAGCGGAATACGAAAGACGCGTCGCCGGAGCCGCGC
>CALDQK010000618.1 GCA_937911525.1 uncultured bacterium | reverse complement strand
TAGCGACAGCTCGAGACGGGCTGCCTCCTTGAAAGCGCGAAACTCCAGACTAGCGCTCGGCCCCGGCGAGCAGCTCCTGGAGCGCCGCCACGACGCGCCGGCTGTCGCCGTCCTGAAAGCGCTCGGGGAAGGGCAGTCGCCCCTCGCCTTCGCCCCGCTCGAGGAAGATCCAGTTGGCGTGGAGGGTCGCGTCGCCCGCGCCGACGGCGGTGCCGACCTCTTGCTGGCAGAGCCAGGCGCGCGTGACGCCCGACATGCCGCTCAGCTCGTGGGAGACCGCGCCGCGGCGGACGAGCAGGCGATCGCCTTCGAGCCTCAGCTCGAGGTCCTCCTTGGCGCGCGGGAGCGCCCAGCCCGCGACGGGGAGGCAGAGCACGCCGAGGCCGAGCGCGAACAGGGCCGGCCCCTCGGGCCCTTGCTCGGCCCAGGCGCCGGCGCCGATCGCGAAGAACACGAGGCAGAGCAGCACCGCTCCCAGCCCGAAGAGCCCGTAGGGGGCCTGCCGCCAAACCCGCAGGCGACGCGCGCTCTCCGACTCGCTCACCGGCTCAGAGCCCGCGCGCCCACTCGGGGCGGAGGGGGACCTCGCCCTCGAGGGCGGCGTCGAGGACGGCCACGATCCGCTCGCGATCGCGGGGCAGACGGCCGCCCAGGGGCAGGTAGTTGCTCGCGTGGTTGGTGCGGAACAGGGCGTCGCTCGGCTCGCAGCCGGCGACGAAGGTCCGCAGCTCGCGCAGCAGGCCGGCCACGTCGGGGAGCGCAAAGCCGCCCTTGGCCTCCAGCCGAGCGAGCGGCGTCCCCGGCACCACGGTCAGGGTCAGCGCCGCGAGGAACTCGGGGTCCATGGCGGTGGCGAGACGGGCCGAGGCCTCGGCGTGCTCGGCCGAGCGCGCGACGCCGCCCGCGCCGAGCAGGAAGATCGCCGAGAGCTTCAGCCCCGCCGCGTGGGCGCGCTGGGCCGCCTCGGCGTGCTCCTCGCAGCCCGAGCCCTTCACGATCCGCTTCATCGTCTGGGGGTCCCCCGACTCGGGGCCCATGTAGAGCAGCGCCAGGCCCGCCTCGGCCAGCTGACTCAGCTCGGCGGGGCTCTTCTCCAGCACGTTCATGGCGGTGGCGTAGCAGGAGACCCGCCGCAGGCGCGGAAACGCGCCCCGGATCGCCTCCAGCAGCGGCAGCCAGGTCTCGAGCGGCATGACCAGCGCGTCGCCGTCGGCGACGAACACCTTCTCGACCCCGGGGCCGAGCGCCTCGCGCGCGAGCTCGACCTCGGCCAGCAAGTCCTCGAGGGGCCGCGAGCGGAAGGTCTTGTCCCGATACATGTCGCAGTAGGTGCACAGGTTGTGCGAGCAGCCCACGGTGGCCTGGAGGATCCAGGCGTCGGCCTCCGAGGGCGGGCGGTAGATCTTGCCTTCGTAGCGCATGCGCCGAGCGTAGAGCCCTCCTCGCGGGCGGCAAGCGTGGCGGGAGCCCGAGGTAGAGCGCCCCGACTGGCCCGCGACTCCGCCCCCTTAGGATCGAGGCGTGAGGACGGAGTCCTGGACGCGGGGGACTGCGCCGCCCGCGTCGCGGTCTTGGTCTCGGACAAGAGCGGGCCAAAGGCGCCTGGCGTCCGGCCCTTCTCGGCGAGGAGCCGCTCTCCTCCCAGTGGATCCACGACCACCTGTTGGCCGAGATCGCGCCCTGGGCGCTGGGCTATCAGCCGTGAACGACGGGACGTAAGGCCGGCCTGCACTTGACACCGGTTGCGGGTGGCGCCCCTTGTATATGGGCCGTAACCTCTGAGGCTCTGGTCCCTTCGGGCCCGCGGAGCGCCCCTTGCGCTGCGCTCGGCCATGGCGACCCTGGTGAACTCAGCGAAGGCGGAGACGTTGGCGAAGCCGCTCAAGCTCATCGTCGAAGAAGGCGGAAAGGCCCAGGCCTTCGAGCTCGACCTCGACGTGATATCCATCGGCCGAACCGCCGATAACGCGATCAAGATCAGCGACGCGCTCTCGTCCCGACACCACTGCCAGGTCCGTCGCGACGGCGAGGGCTACGTGGTCGAGGACCTCAAGAGCCGCAACGGGACCAAGCTCAACGGCTCCCCGCTGAAGGAGGTCGTCGTCCTCAAGCCCGGCGATCGGATCGAGGTCGGCGAGACCAAGATCCACTTCAAGGGCAAGCGCAAGGCCCAGAGCAAGCGGGCTCCGCGGCCCTCGAACCGCGCCAAGGCCCAGCCCGGCAAGGGCCCCTCGCTGATGACGATCCAGGGCAAGGCCCGCGGCAAGCAGGTCCCCCTGACCAAGCTGCCGCTCGTGATCGGGCGCAAGAAGGGCGTCGGCCTGGCCGTCGCCGACGACGACGTCAGCAACGAGCACTGCATGCTGGTCGAGGAGGGCGGCGCGATCTTCGTCGTCGACCTCGGCAGCACCAACGGGACCTTCATCTCGGGCAAGCGCCTCAAGGGGCGCGCCCCGCTCCCCGACGGCAGCCAGCTGCGCCTCGGCGCGACCCTGACCTTCGCCGTCCAGGGCCTGGGCGGCGCGACGCCGGCCCCCGCGCCCGCCTCCGAGCCGGAGCCCGAGGACGACGACTCCGACGAGGTCCCGGCCGACGCCATCGAGGACGGCGACTCGGTCGTCCCCATGGAGGCCGTGGAGGAGGTCGACGACCTCGACGCCCTCGACGACGAGGACGAGGAGGACCAGGAGGAAGACTCCGAGCCCGAGCTGCCGCCGGTCCCCGACTCCGGGCGCAGCGCGCGCCCCGACGCGGCCAAGGCCGAAGCGCTGGTCGCTCAGGAGAGCGAGGCCCTGGCCTCGATCGACTTCGGAGACGTCGAGCAGAACGAGGAGCGGATCGCCTCGGGCGGCGGCTCGCTGGGCCTGATCTTCGTCGGCCTGGCGGTCCTCGCCGTGCTGGCCTCCTTCGGCTTCGCGGCCTCGCGCGCGCTCAGCCCGACGACGCCGGTCGAGCTCGCCGCCGAGGAGAACCTCGTCACCAACTGGTCCTTCGAGGAGCGCGACCAGACCGGCGGCTTCCGCGGCTGGCAGCTCTTCGCGGCCGGCGCCCGCCAGCTCGGCAAGGGCGAGACCCGCTTCGGCCGCTCGGCCCTGGCGCTCGCGCTCGCGCCCGACGCGCCGCGGGCCGAGTTCAAGTCCGAGGGGATCCGCGTCAAGGCCGGCACCAGCTACCGCCTGCGCGCCTCGGTCTCGCTCGACAAGAACACCAGCGCCGCGCTGCGGATCGACTGGAGCGCCGACGACAAGAGCGACTACGCCCACAGCAGCGTGGCCGTCCTGACGCCCCCCGCGAGCTCGAAGCGCGACTGGGAGGACATCGAGGGCCTGGTGGTCGCCCCGCCCGGCGCCAACCGCGGGACCGTGGTCGGCGTGGCGGTCTTGAGCGCCGAGACCCGCGGCGAGGTCCGCTTCGACCGGATCGCGCTCCAGAAGTCCGAGGAGGCGCGCAAGTCGCTCGTCCTCGACGCCCCGGGCGGCCTGGACCTCGTCGTCCGCCCGCGCGGGATCCTGGCCCTCGAGCGGGCTCGCGCCGAGCTGGCCTTCGACGTCGGCCCGACCCTCGACCCGGCCGACCGCCTGGCCGGCCTGGACGCGGCCCGCCTCGACCAGCCCCTCGGCCGCCAGACCGACGAGAGCCTGCTCGCGCTGGGCACCCTCTACGGCCCCGGCGGCAAGTCGGTCGAATACACCTTCACCTGCCGCCAGGGGAGCGAGGGCCTGCGGGTCCGCTGGGGGACCGCGGGCGAGAGCGCGCTCCCGCTCCAGCTCAACATGACCCTCCCCCGCCTCGAGGCCGTCCAGCCGCTCGAGCTCGACGGGCGCGCCGTCAAGGCGCTGCCCGAGGAGGGGCTCGAATACGCCGAGGTCCGCGAGATGGCCTGGGGTCGCGCCGAGAAGCAGCTCTCGTTCCGCTTCCTCCAGCCCGCGACCGCCGTGCTCCGGCCCCGCGCGGGCGGCGGCGCCACGATCACCCTCGCCATGCCGGCCGCCGAGCTGGCCAACGGCCAGCGTGAGGTCGGCTTCGACCTCTCGGCCGCCAGCCAGCGGGCCAAGGACGCCCTGCGCCGCATCCTGCGCGAGGCCCGCACGGCGCGCCGGCTGCGCCAATACGCCCAGGCGATCGAGGCCTACCAGCGCCTGATCCAGACCTTCCCCCACGAGAAGGCCGACGTGGCCCTGGCCCGCGAGGGCCTGGCCGAGGTCAACGCCCAGGCCGACCGCCTGGTGCAGGTCGTCGAGTGGGCCCGCGCCGAGGCCGAGGCCGCGCCGCGCCAGCCCCTGATCGCGGCGGCCCGCTCGGCGGTGGCCGAGCTGGCCCAGGGCTTCCCCGGCTCGCCCCAGCTCGACAAGGCCCGCCAGGCGCTGGCCCGCGTCGAGGAGGCCGTCCAGCGCGACGAGCGCCGCGCTCAGGCCGAGCGCGTCGGGGGCGCGCGGGACGGGCTTCGCCCGGATGACGC
>CALDQK010000617.1 GCA_937911525.1 uncultured bacterium | reverse complement strand
GACGGGGATGGTGTCGGGGATATGGACCTAGCCTCGGCGCCGACACCCTGATGACGCTTGCCACGTGCACGCGGCAACCGGCGCAGCGGTAAAACTTGCCACGTGGACGAAACATGACGGCGCATCTTCTCGGGGCGCTGCTCGCGTCCGCGGCGACGTTCGAGCTGCGCGACGCGTCGACGCCCGGCTCCTTCGACGTGCTCATTGCCGGCACTCTGTGGTTCGCACATGGCGCGCCGACCACGTTCCGCAGACACGGACAGACGCTCTCGTCGGCCGACGGTACGCTCGCGCTCTTTCGCGAGCGCGGCTACGAGGGCACGAGCGTGCCGCAGATCACCGAAACCCTCGGGATCTGCCGGCAGAGCCTCTACAAGACCTTTGGAGACAAGCGCGGCCTCTACCTGCGAGCCCTCGAGCGCTGGGGGCAGCGCGAGGTCGACGCCAAGCTGGGCTTGCTCGCGGCGGAGGGCTCTCCGCTCGAGAACGTCCGTACCGTAATCCGCGGGCTCGCGGCCTTCGCCACGAGCTGCCCGAGCGAGGGCTGCCTGACCGTGACGGCCATGGTGGAGAACCGCCAGGACAAGGACGCCCTCGCGGTCGTCGAGCGCCAAGTCGAGCGGCTGGAGGAGGGCCTGCGAGACGCGCTCAACCAGGCCCAGGAGCGCGGCGAGCTGAGCCCGGACGCCCGGCCCGAGCGGCTCGCGCGCTCCCTGGTCACGACCCTCTACGGGATCGGGCTCTTGACCCGCTTGCCGGGGAGCGGGGCGCGGATCGGCGACGCGGTCTCGGTGGCGCTCTCCCTCCTCGACGCCAGCACGACGCGTTGAAGCCAGCTACTCGCGGCGGTCTCGCAGGATCTCCAGCAGCAGGGCGGGCGCGGCCTCCCGCGGCTTCGCGCACACTCGCTCGGCTAGCTCGGCGGCGACGAGGGACCAGCGCAGGTGGTGACGGGCCCAGGCGAGGAACTCCGCCTCCTGACCGCTCAGGAGGGGCGCCAGGCGCAGCGCGAGGGCGTCGTCGTGCAGGCTCGCCCCGCCGAGCAGCTCCTCGGCGCTGGTGATCAGGTGTGCTCCGCCTGCGTCGTCCACCCTGAGAGGGTAGTGTGCTCGACCGAGGGGGAGAACCTCCAAGGACGCCCAATGAGACGCTGCTCGTTCCTCGCGCTCGCCTTGTGCCTGTTGGCGCCCAGCTCGGCTTGGGCGGACTACCGCCCCCTGTCGACGAGCCCCGAGCAGGACCAGGCTCTGAATGGGGTCCTCGAGCGCGCGGGCCCCGGGCGGGTGGTGCTCTTCGACCTCGACTCGACGCTGATCGACACGCGCCCCCGGCAGGTCGCGGTCCTGCGCGCCTGGGCCGCGCGCGAGGGCGTGACCGAGCTCTATGGCCTGCAGCCGGAGCACATTCAGAGCTGGGACTGGACCGAGACCCTCAAGCGGGCCGGCGCGCCCTTCCCGCGGATCAAGGAGCTGGCCAAGCGCCTGCGTCAGCCTTGGTCGGAGGGCTACTGGTCGGACGCTGCGCTGGTCCACGACCTGCCCATGGCCGGCGCGTCGGCCTACCTGCGGGCGCTGCACGCCAAGGGCGCGACGCTGGCCTACGTCGGGCGCCGCGCGAGCCAGGAGGCGGGCACGCGCCGCTCGCTCGAGCAGCTCGGCTTCCCCCTCGGCGAGCGGGCCCGGCTGGTGCTCGACGAGGTCGCCGAGGCCGAGACGCGCAAGGCGCGCAAGGCTGCGGCGAAGGCGGCTCGTGAGCGCAGCCTCTCGACCGTCGCGGCCCTGGGCAGCGTGGTCGCGGCCTTCGAGAACGAGGGGCACCAGGTCGACGCGCTGCGGCAGCGCTGGCCCGGGGCGGTGGTCGTGCACTTGATCAGCGACGGCATGGCTTACACCCAGAGCCGCGGGCCCCGGATCCACGGCTGGCTCCGTCGAGCCGACGAGGCCCGCCCGGAGCCCGGCAAGATCCCGGACGTCCCGCGTCCGGACACTCCGTTGGAGGTGGTGCGCGTGCCGGACGGCGACACGGTGGTCGCCCGCGCGCCCTGGGGCGAGCAGATCACCCTGCGCTTGATCGGGATCGACACCCCCGAGAAGGACCCGCTCTACGAGCGCGCGGACATGGCGGGCAAGAAGGCCCGCCATGTCGCGGCCTACGGCGCCAAGCTGGTCGCGGATCCCAAGGCTTGGGTGGAGGCCAAGACCTTCCTGGTCGAGCTGCTGGGCAAGGGGAAGCTGCACTTGCGCTACGACCCGAGCAACGAGCTCAGCGGGCACCGGGACTCGACGCTCTCGCGGCGCGTGCTGGCCTACCTCGTGGTGCGGACGCCCCAGGGAGACGAGATCGACGTCAACGCGGAGCTGTGCCGAGCGGGCTACACCCTCGACTACGCCAAGCGTTATCCGCACCAGCGGGGCGCCGAGTTCCGTCGCCTGGTCGAGGCGGCGCAGGCTGCGGGCCGGGGCTACTGGAGCGCCAAGTGGCAGCCGTGAGCGCCGACCCCGTCACTCGGCGCGACCACCGCGAAGCGCAGCGTCTGCTCGCGCGGGTCGGCGGCGGCCAGCTGACGCGAGTGCGTCTCGAGCAGGCGGCCTACCTCGGACACATGCCCGCCCGGATCGCGACCGGAGCCGGTCCGCCCGCCCGCTCCTTCGAGGCTTGGCTGCGCGGCTTTCGCGCTGGCCCGGTCGAGCTCGAGCTGCGCGCCTTCGCGGCCCTGGCGCGGCTCCTCCCCTCGCCCGAGGCGCAGGTAGCCGCGGCGCTCGCGGCGGCTGGGCGCGCGATCTTGGCGCCCGCCGACGCCGCCCGGGCCGAGCGAGCGGGGCAGGCGGCGGCGGCCCTGGCGCGCTCGCGCGGCGGGAGCGAGGAGCTGGGGTGGGGCTTCTATCGCTACGCGGGCAAGACGACGGCCGCGGAGCTGGCCTACTACCTGGCGCGCGCTGCCAGCGATCCAGACCTGTGGCTCGGTCGGGACCCGGGGGTGTGGGAGGACCTGGACCCTCCGCCCCCAACCCTGTGGGGTCCGCCGGAGGATCTCCTGGTGGGCGCGGGCCTAGCCGCGGCCCACGCCTGCGGTGAGGGGGTCGCGAGAGCCGCGATCGGCGCCGAGCTCGTGCCTTGGCTGCTCGGCCTGGGTGATCCGCTGGAGGCTTCGTGAGCAACTCGAACCAGAGCACCTTCCCCATGGCCCCGGTCCTGGCTGCCGTAGTGGCGGTGGGGGCGGTGGCCTTCCTCCTGGGTCGCTGGAGCGCGCCCGAGGGGGAGGTCAGGGAGGTGGTCCGCTACCGCGACCGGGCCGAGGGGGGCGCGCTGCGAGAGGGAGTGGGGCGCGATCGCCAGCAGGCCGGCGCTCACGCGGGCGCGGGGCACACCGATCACGCTCATGGTCCTCCGCCCAGCGACGCCACCGAGATCCCGAGCGTCGCGGCCGGCGCCTCGCGCGATCAGCTCAAGCTGGCCAAGGCGGTGGCGGCGGCCAAGGAGGCGCTGCGGGAGCCGACGGATCACCACATTCAGGAGGCCGCCCACGCAGCCGCGGGCGAGCTCGAGATGCAGCTGCTCAGCGACCCCAACGCGCTCTCGACCGCGTTGCGCCGCTTCCCGAGCCTGAGGGACCCCCTGGAGCTCGAGCTCCTGGCCGCCGCGCTGGGGCGGGTTCGTGACCCCGAGGTCGAGGAGTTGGCCCTGCGCATGGCGCAGGACAATCGGCACCCGCCGCGCCAGGCGGCAGCCCTCGACATGCTCGACGCCCTGGACACTCCGAAGGCGCGAGAGGTGGCGCTGGACGTGCTCGGACGCGAGCGGGACCCAGGCGTCCGTCGCGCCGCGCTGCACGCGGTGCCCGACCCCGAGGGCGCGTCGGTGGACGACGCCGAGCGGGTCATTGGCTCGCTCACGCAGCTCCTCGAGAGCGACCCCGACCCCGAGGCCCGCCGCCGGGCGGCGCTCAAGCTCTGCTCCTGGCACCGGACCCTCGGCGAGCTGCGCCCCGTCCTCGACCACCTCGCTCGAGATCCGGACGTGAACGTTCGCGGGGGCTGCGCCCACGGCCTGGGCGTCGCGCGCAACCGCGCGCCAGAGGTCGTCAACGCGCTCGTCCAGGCCATGACGAACACGGGGGAGGACCTGCTCGTGCGGGAGAACTCCTACCACTCGCTCTCGGCCCTCAGCCCCCTACCGCAGGCGGCTCACGAGGCCCACGCCGACTTCAAGCGTGAGCTCGACGCGATCGGCGAAGCGGGCCCCAGCCCAGCCGACGACCACGGCCACGGGCACTAGGAGCGCGTCCGCGTTTCAGGCCCGCGCTGGGACGAACGGGCAGATCTTGCCCACGCGACCTCTCCCAGGAAACGCATTCCAACGCAGCCAAACCACTTGGCCCCGGCCCCCCGCTTGCCTACTCCCCGAGCGTGACGATCCCCCGCCGCTTCCTCCCGGGCCACTGCCACGCCGTCTCCCGCCGC
>CALDQK010000616.1 GCA_937911525.1 uncultured bacterium | reverse complement strand
TTCGCGTTTCGGAGCTGTCGCTCCCGAGGTTTCGCGACAGCCTCCCGTGCCCGGAAGCGAGGCATGGAGGAGCTGTCGCAGTCAGCGACACAGGTAAGAGTCAGGCCGCGCGCCTGGCTTGGCCCTGGAAGAAGGCCTCCAGCAGGTCCCAGGAGCCGGCGCTGCGCGGGCCGCGGCGCTCGCCCTTCTTGGCCTTCGCCAGGAAGGCCTTGGGCAGCCCCGCTTCGCGCTCGACCTCGCGCTCGGAGCCCGGGTAGCTCGCGACCAGCTCCAGCAGCCGCTCGGCCCGGTCGGTGCCCGGAAAGGCGAGGGTCGGAGCCGGCTCGGGCTCGGGCTCGGGCTCGCTCGCCACCACGGGGGCCGGCTCGCTCGCAGGCGCAGCCTCGAGCGCGTCCAGGCGCGCCCCCAGCTCGGCCAGTCGGGCGCGCAGCTCGGCCGCGCTCCGCTCCTCGGGTCCGCGCCGCTCCAGGGCGCTCACGTCGGCTTGGAGCCGCGTCAGCGTGCCGCCCAGCCGGCGCAGGTCGAAGGCTGGCTGGTTCGGCTCGCGCCAGATCCAGCGCCGGCCGCGCTCGTCGACGTAGGACTCCGCCTCGCCCTGGCGCAGGCGCTTCTCCCAGGTGGCGCGGCTGAGGGGGCCGCGGCTGAGCTCGTCGATCGTGATCCAGGGCATGCTGCCTCCGCTTGCCCTATCGGCCGCTCACCCGGCAGAGCTTGAGCCCGTAAGCTGGCGGGAGGAGAGCGCCATGAGCCTGCGCGTGTTCGTCAGCCGCGACCTGCCGCCGGGGCCCCTCGACGCCCTGCGCGCGGCGGGGGCCGAGGTCTCGGTCCACCCTCACGACCGGCCCGCCACCCGCGCCGAGCTGCTGGCGGGCGTCGCCGAGGCGGACGCGCTCCTCAGCCAGCTCGTGGACGCCGTGGACGCCGAGCTGCTCGCGGCGGCGCCGCGCCTGCGCCTGGTCGCCAACTACGCTGTCGGCTACGACAACGTCGACGTGGCCGTGGCCAGCGCGCGCGGGGTCGCGGTCAGCAACACCCCCGGCGTCCTCAGCGAGACCACCGCCGAGCACACCCTGGCCCTGATCCTGGCCCTGACCCGGCGCGTGGTCGAGGCCGACGCCTACGTGCGCGCGGGCCGCTGGACGGGCTGGTCGCCCCAGCTCTTGTTGGGCACGGGCTTGAACGGCAAGACGCTCGGGATCCTCGGCCTGGGCCGGATCGGGCGCGCGGTCGCGCGGCGGGCGCGCGCCTTCGGAGTGAACCTCCTCTACACCGGTCGCACGCAGCGTGCGCCGGCCGAGAGCGAAGGCGCGAGCTGGGTCCCGCTCGAGGAGCTGCTCGAGCGCGCCGACGTGCTCACGATCCACTGCCCCCTCAACGACCAGACCCGCCACCTGCTCGACGCCGAGCGGCTGCGCTTGCTCCGCCCGAGCGCGTATCTGGTCAACATGGCCCGCGGCGAGGTCGTCCACGAGGCGGCCCTGGTCGAGGCGCTCGAGGCCGGGCGGCTGGCGGGCGCCGCCCTCGACGTGTTCGAGCGCGAGCCCGAGGTCCACCCCGGCCTGATCGGGCGCCCCGACGTCGTGCTCGCCCCGCACCTCGGCAGCGCGACCGTCGAGACGCGCACCGCCATGGCCCAGATCGCGGTCGACAACGTGCTCGACCTCCTCGCGGGCGAGCCCCCGCGCACCTGCGTCAATCCGGAGGTCCTGTGAGCGTCCTGGATCACGTCGCGCTGCTCGTCGAAGACGTCGAGGCGGCGGCGCCGCGCGTCGCGGCCCTGGGGCTGGAGGCCGGGCCGATCGAGCGCTTCCCCGGCGAGGGCACCGTCGAGCAATACCACGGCGGCGAGGACTGCGACGCGCGCCTGCTCTTGATCCAGCCGGCCCATGAGGAGAGCCCCTACGCGCGCGCCCTGCGCAAGCGCGGCCCGGGGCTGCACCACGTCGCGCTGCGCCACCCCGAGCCCGAGGACTACGCGCTCGAGCTGGCGGGCTGGCTGCTCCACCCCCAGAGCCTGCGCAGCCGCGAGCACGGCACGCTCTGGCTGGCCCGCCCCGGGATCGGCTGCCTGCTCGAGGTCGCCCGCAGCGACCTGCCAGCCCAGAGCGAGCGCGCCCTGGAGGGCGTCGAGGTCGAGGCCGCCGCAGGCCTGGCCAGCCTGCTCGCGGGCCTGAGGGTCGCGGGCCTCTCGGCGGGCGCGGCGGGCGAGGGGAGCTGGCTCCTCGGCGCGGGCCAGCGCCTGGCCGCCGCGCTGCCAGCGCTCTAGCTAAGCTAGGGCTGCGCGCCGATCTCCGCCAGGATCTCCGCCCCCGGCAGGGGCGTGACGCCGAGCGCGGCGGCCTCCTCTTCGTCGTAGAGGCGTCGCGCGACGTCTCCGCGCGCGAGCAGGCGCTCGGCGCTGATCACGGGCTCGCTGAGGTCGAACTCGAGGTAGCGCTTGTGGGCGGGCGTGAAGGAGCCGAAGGACGTGCAGAGCACGATCTGGCGCTGGCCGATCCGGCCCACGCCGTCGTGGAAGGCGCAGCCGGCGAGCGCGCTGCGGGCCTCGAAGTCGAGCAGGTAGGGGTGGGGCGTGTGCCCCGAGATCATCAGCTCGGCGTCGTAGATCGCGAGGAAGCGGCGCAGGTCGTCGTCGTCGTAGTCGCCGTGGCGGAAGCGGTTGTTGAGCAGCTGGTGGTAGGCCGAGGCGAAGTACTGCTCGGGGCGCGCCTCGTCGAGGTCGGCCGCGCTGGCCCCGTCGATCTCCTTGCGCAGGGCGCGCGGGTCGCGGCCCTCCATGCGCGGCGGGCCGGCGTGGGCCACGACGACGCCGGCGCCTTCGCAGAGCACGAGCACCGGGCCGGACTTCACGAAGCGCAGGTGCTCGCTCTTGGCCCGCGGCACCATGTCGTAGGGGGCGACGTTGTTCTGGAAGATCGCCTCGCCGTAGGTCTCGCGGTAGTTCGCGCAGTAGAGGGCGTAGGCCTCGGGGTCCACCGAGGGCAGCTCGTCGGGCCCGGGCTCGCGGGCCCCGCGACGGAGCGCGTCGAAGCGCGCGATCTCGAGCGCGATGCGAGCCACGTGGTAGTCGTGGTTGCCCTCGACGTAGACGATCCGGCGCCCGTTGGCGCCCAGGCGGGCGCGAGCCTCGATCAGCGCGTCGAGGACCTGCACGTCGCCGTCGGGGGGCACGCTCCGATCGACCGTTCGGTGGCGCGCCACGTCGGGCACGTCGCCGGTCAGGATCAGGTAGAGGTCTTCGCCCGCGGCGATCCGCTCGATCGCCTCGCTGCGGGCGAGGAAGGCCTGCCAGTCGCCCAGGTTGCCGTGCAGGTCGCTGACGACGATCGCGCGTCCGCGGGCGGGGAGGGTCAGGGTGCGGCTCTCGCGCCGGCGGAACCAGTCGGTGATCCGCCTCACGAGTCGAGCAGCTTCCGCTTGGCCCGCGCGAACTCTTCCTCGTCGAGGATCCCCTGCTCCTTGAGCTCGGCGAGGCGCTCCAGCTCGCCGAGCAGGTCGCGCTCGCCCTCGGGCTTCTTGGGCGCGCTCTCGCTGGGCGGACGCTGGCCCAGGGTCTTGGGGGAGGCCGCGGGGCGCTCGGGCTCCTCCTCGTCGGAGGTCGCGCCGCCGAGGGTCTTGCGCGCGACCTGCGTCGGGCCGCTGTCGGCGCCGACCCGTCCGCCACCGCCGAGGGTCTTGCGCCGGGGCGCCTCCTCCTCGCCGGCGTCGTCGTCCTGGTCGAGGTCCCGGGCGAGGCGCTCGACCGTGTCGCGGGCGCGGTCGCGCAGGAGCGCGTCCTCGGGGTCCTCTCCGCCGCCAGCGGATTTGCCGGCCGACTGAGCGGCGCGGCGCTCGCTGGCCTCCTGCTGGATCGACTCGAGGGCCTCGGCCTTGGCGACGACCCGGCGCGCCGCCGCGAGCTGCTCGGTGACCTTGGTCTTGTCGCGGCGGACGCGGCTGAGCGAGTCGGCGAGGTCGAGGCCTTCGCTGCGGCGGCCTTCGCGGAGCGCTTCGCGGATCGAGTCCGAGAGCGCCTCCTCTTCGGCGCTGAGGCGCGCCAGGTCCTGCTCGAGCAAGCTGGCCTGCGAGCGGACCGTGGCGAGGTCCTTGCTCAGCGCGCGCCAGTCGCGCGGGCTGAGGGGGTCGTCGCGCAGGCGCTCGAGGTTGGAGCTGACCGCCCGCTTCAGTCGCTTCCACATGCTCACGCCCCGACTCTATCCCCCGCGAGGCCTGAGCGCACCGTGGACGCGGTGCTCGGGCCCCTGGTCGGCTACGTCGCCGTGACGGCGCGCGACTCGCTCTGAGCTACCAGGTGAGCAGCATGTCGATGTCGAAGGGGCGGTAGCCCCCCAGCAGCCCCTGGCGGGCAGCCTTGGGGTCCGGGTAGACCTCGACTTCAGCCGCGCGACCTTCGCCGGTGGCGCGAATCCGCACGACGCCGACGCCGCGCGCGTCGCCGTGACGGAGAGCGACGAAGCCGG
>CALDQK010000615.1 GCA_937911525.1 uncultured bacterium | reverse complement strand
CGGGCGCCTCAATCAAGATCGCTCTCGCCAAGCCAAGGCCCTCCGGCGACGCGCGGCTCCCCTTCGGGCGCCTCGATCAAGATCGCTCTCGCCAAGCCAAGGCCCCTCGGCGACACACGGCTCCCCTTCGGGCGCCTCAATCAAGATCGCTCTCGCCAAGCCAAGGCCCCTCGGCGACACACGGCTCCCCTTCGGGCGCCTCGAGCAAGATCGCTCTCGCCAAGCCAAGGCCCCTCGGCGACACGCGGCTCCCCTTCGGGCGCCTCAATCAAGATCGCTCTCGCCAAGCCAAGGCCCCTCGGCGACACGCGGTTCCCCTTCGGGCGCCTCAATCAAGATCGCTCTCGCCAAGCCAAGGCCCTCCGGCGACGCGCGACTCCCCTCCGCTCCGGAAGGCCCCCCCCGCCCACGAGCACTCTAAGAAGGCGCGGCGCAGCCGCGCTCTTCTTAGAAGCTGAGCGGGGGCTCGGTCGGGCTCAGCCCGTCGAGGCGCTTGTCGCGCGCCTTGGGCCCCGAGCCCTCCTTGCTGGCCTTGTCGGCAGCTGAGGGGAGGCTCTGCTTCGGGCTCGGGGGCGGCGCCTCGACGCCGCCCGCCTCCTCGTGCTCGTCCCGCAGCTTCTTCAGCTTGAAGCGCTGGCTGCGGCTGGAGTTCTTCAGGTTGAGCTCGTACTCGTAGGTCCGGCGTCGTTTGTCGATGGCCTTGGCGACGATCGTGTCGAGCGTGCTGTCGGGCCACTCGTTGTTCCGGAGCGGCCCGGTCCGCACGACCGGACGCTGGCTGGAGTCGCTCGCGACCACGAGGATCACGTGCATGCCGTATTGGGTGCTCGCCACGCCCAGCAGGAGCTGCTCGGGGTCGGGGTATTCGAGCCCGCGCATCGTGGTGTTGGGGCGAATCCCCAGCTGGATCTCCCCGACGACGCCCGCCTCGCCGGCCGGGAGGATCGCCCGCAGGGGCGCGCTGGCCGCGTGGCTGGTCAGCACCTCAGCGCGCTCGAGCGAGAGGCTGTAGAGCGGCCCCTCGTGCGTCATGGGCTCGACCTTGGCCAGGCAGCGCTCGTGCATGGCGCGGATCTCGGTCGTCGCTCGCACACGCCAGGAGAGGCTCTTGGTGTGCAGGAACTGGGTCAGCTGCTCCTCTTGAGCGGCCAGGGCGCGGCGCGAGAAGGTCGCGGTCGTCAGCTTGCGACCGGCCGAGAGGTCGATCATGCGCTCGCCGGTGCGGGTCAGCGCCGAGCAGAGGAACTCCACCAGGAAGGCCAGCTCGTAGCGCGGCGAGCAGGGCACGCGCTCGGGCACGGGCACCGAGCGATGGACCGCCACGAGGGCGTCGAGGAAGTCGCTGACCGTGTCGGGCGCGAGGACGAGCCCCGGGTAGCCGGCGTGCAGCAGGAGCGTGGTCATAGCGAGGCGGCTGACCTCGCCGTTGTGGGTCGCGAAGGGCCGGATCAGGTAGAGGTGGAAGCAGAGGTAGGCTACCGAGAAGATCGGGTGCTCCCCCTGGGCCCGCTGGCGCTTCAAGGAGCTCATCAGCTGATCGATCAGGCCCTCGATCTGATCGCTCGGGACGCTCGGGATCTCGTGGCCGCGCCGCCGCATGGGCGGGGCCTCGGTCTGGCGCCAGAGCCCCGGGCGCTCCTCCAGCTCGGCCAGGCGGCGCGAGCCCTCGACCAGCTTGCGGTGCAGGAGCTGGAGGAAGTCCCGGTCGAGCTCTCCGCCCTCCTCGGCCCGCTGCTCGGCGACCTCGAGCGCGCGCTTGTGGCGCTCGATCGAGAGGAAGTCGTCGATGTGGTGGCCGCCCGAGACCGTCTGCGACTCGAGGAAGAGCACGGTCTCGCGACCCGTGACGGGGTCGTTCTTGCCCAGCGCGCTCGAGCAGTAAATGAAGCGGGGCAGGAACCAGCGCAGGACCCGCTCGCGCTGCTCGGGGGTGTAGGGGCGCTGCTCGTCGAGCTTGGCGCGGACCGCGTCGACCGCGGCCAGAAGCGCTTCGGTCCTTTCCACGGGAGGTCTCCTCGGGCTCTACGAGCGGGTGGAAACGAAGCCAGGCGCCCGCAGGCGCCTGGCAGATTCGCACACTCTAGCGAACAGAATCGGCCCGTGGGGCCGAGCGGTCCCCTCTAAACAGGAGCTGCCGCGGTCGCCGTGAAGGTCAGCTTGTCGCCTTCCTCGTTGACCTCGGCCGTGATCAGCCCCTTGCCCTCGAACTCGAAGGCGCCGCGGAGCATCTCCTCCGAGAGCGGATCCTCGAGGTGCTGCTCGATCGCGCGCCGCAGCGGGCGGGCGCCGAACTCCTCGTGGTAGCCGCGGTCGATCAGGAACTCGACCGCCTTGTCGTCGACGGTCAGCTCGAGGTCCCGATCGGCGAGGCGCCGCGCGACCTTGTTGATCTCGAGCTTCACGATCTCGGCGAGGTCCTCGCGGCGCAGCTTGCGGAAGATCACGATGTCGTCGAGGCGGTTGAGGAACTCGGGGCGGAACTCCCGCTCGAGCGCCTGGCTGACCTGCTTCTTCATCGTCTCGTATTCCATGTCGCTGCCGCCGCCGCCGAAGCCGAGCGAGGCCTTGGACATGATCGCGTCCGAGCCGATGTTGCTGGTCAGGATCAGGATCACGTTGCGGAAGTCGACCGAGCGCCCGAAGGAGTCGGTCAGCTTCCCCTCCTCCATGATCTGGAGCAGCATGTTGAACACGTCGTGGTGCGCCTTCTCGATCTCGTCGAAGAGCACGACCGAGTAGGGGCGGCGGCGGATCTTCTCGGTGAGCTGGCCGCCCTCCTCGAAGCCGACGTAGCCGGGAGGGGCGCCAACGAGCCGCGACACGTTGTGCTTCTCCATGTACTCGGACATGTCGATCTGGATCAGCGCCTCTTCGCTGTCGAACATGAACTTGGCCAGCGCCTTGGCGAGCAGGGTCTTGCCCACGCCGGTCGGGCCGCAGAACATGAACGAGCCCATCGGGCGGAGCGGGTCCTTGAGGCCAGAGCGCGAGCGCCGCACGGCGCGCGCGATCGAGCGGACCGCTTCTTCCTGGGCAATGACCATCTTGTGGAGCTCGGACTCCATGGCCAGCAGCCGCTCGGCCTCGCCCTTCTCCAGGCGCGTGAGCGGGATCCCGGTCATCTTGCTGACGGTCTCCGCGATCATGTTCTCGTCGACGATCCCGCCCGACTCCTTGGCGGCCTCGCGCCACTCGCGCTTGATCTGCTCGCGCTTCTTCTTGAGCCGGTCGGCCTGGTCGCGGAGGGAGGCGGCGCGCTCGAAGTCCTGCCCGGCGACGGCCTCCTCCTTCTCCTTCTCGAGCTTCTTGACGTCCTCCTCGATGTCCTTGAGGTCGGGCGGGGTGCGCATGGACTTCATGCGCAGGCGGGCGCCGGCCTCGTCGATCACGTCGATCGCCTTGTCGGGGAGGAAGCGATCCGAGATGTAGCGCGAGCTGAGCTCGACCGCGGCCGTGAGGGCGTCGTCGGTGTACTGGACGCGGTGGTGCGCCTCGTACTTGTCGCGCAGACCCTTGAGGATCTCGACCGCCTCGTCCTTGCTCGGCGGGTCGACGTTGATCGACTGGAAGCGGCGAGCCAGCGCGCCGTCCTTCTCGATGTACTTGCGGTACTCGTCGAGGGTGGTCGCGCCGATGCACTGCACCTCGCCGCGCGAGAGCGCGGGCTTGAGCACGTTGCTGGCGTCGATCGCGCCCTCGGCGCCGCCAGCGCCGACCAGGGTGTGCAGCTCGTCGATGAACAGGACCACGTTCTTGACGCGCCGGACCTCGGTCATGACGGCCTTGATCCGCTCCTCGAACTGACCGCGATACTTGGTGCCGGCGACCATCATGGCGAGGTCGAGCACCACGATCCGCTTCTCGCGCAGGATCTCGGGCACGTTGCCCTTGATGATGTCCTGCGCCAGGCCCTCGACGATCGCCGTCTTGCCGACGCCGGGCTCACCGAGGAGCACCGGGTTGTTCTTGGTCCGGCGCGAGAGGATCATCGTCACGCGCTCGATCTCGTCCTTGCGGCCGATCACGGGGTCGAGCTTGCCCTCGCGCGCCAGTTCGGTCAGGTCGCGACCAAAGGCGTCCAGGGCCGGGGTCTTCGACTTCTTGGTCGGCTTGTCCCCGCCGCCCGGGGCGCTATCGCTGTTCGACATGTCGGCTCCTAGCAGCTCGAGCACTTCCTCGCGCACGTCCTCGAGCTTGAGGTTCAGGTTCATCAGCACCTGTGCTGCGACCCCCTCGTTCTCGCGGATCAGCCCGAGGAGCAGGTGCTCGGTCCCGATGTAGTTGTGGCGCAGGTTGCTGGCTTCTTCGCTGGCCAGCTCGAGCACCTTCTTGGCGCGCGGCGTGAAGGGCAGCTGGCCCATGGTGACCATGGTCGGGCCGTCCTGGACGATCTTCTCGACCTCGACGCGGATCTTCTCCGGGTCGACCTCGAGGTTGCGCAGCACGTTGGCAGCGACCCCCGAGCCCTCCTGGATCAGGCCCAGGAGAATGTGCTCGGTTCCGATGTACTGGTGGTTGAAGCGCTGCGCTTCCTGGCGGGCCAGGCCCATGACCTTCCGCGCGCGGTCGGTGAAGCGATCGAACATGGCGCTCTCTCTCCTCTAGTTCATGGCTGCGAGCCGGTCGCGGACGAACGCAGCGCGCACTTCGTCGCGCTCCGGAGTCTCGAGCTCACAGCCGTTGAGTTTCTGCAGGTGGGCGGGCTGAGTCAGGATGAACAGCTCGTTGACGATCGAGATCGGGAGGGAGTCCACCAACCCGAGGTTGACCCCCATCCGCACCGCGGACAGGTAGCTCATCGTCTCTTCGCTGTTGATCAGGCGGGCCCGCTCCAGGAGCCCGACGGCCCGCCACACACGGTCCTCGAGCCCGATTCGGTTCTCGTTGATCAGCTTCTCGCGCATGTTGCGCTCGTAGCGAATGATCTGCGGGACGCGCTCGGCCATGGCCTTGAGCACGTCCGCTTCGCTCACCCCCAGGGTGACCTGGTTGCTGATCTGATAGAAGTCGCCGAGGGCCTGGGTGCCCTCGCCGTAGAACCCGCGCACGGCGAGGTTCACGTTGTTGACCGCGTGGAACACCTTCTCGATCAGCTTGGTCATGACCAGCGCTGGAAGGTGCAGCATGACCGAGACCCGCATCCCGGTGCCGACGTTGGTCGGGCACGAGGTCAGGTAGCCGAACTCGGGCGAGAAGGCGTAGTCGAGCTTGGACTCGAGCTGGCGATCGATCGCCTCGACCTGGTCCCAGGCTGCGTCGAGCTGGAGCCCGGAGCGGAGCACCTGCAGGCGGAGGTGGTCCTCTTCGTTGACCATGATCGAGAGGGTGCCGCCGCTCTCGACGACGACGCCGCGCTCACCCTTGGAGGAGGCGTGGTCGCGCGAGATCAGGTGGCGCTCGACCAGGCACTGGCGGTCGAGGTCGCTGGCCTCGTTGAGGTTCTGGTAGCCGATGTTCCCGGCGAGGTCGACCTCGTCGAGGCGCTCACGCAGGTAGCGCTCGAGCTGGGCCTTGCGGTCCTCCTCGATGCGGCCTGGGAAGGGGAACTGGACGACGTTGCGCGCCAGGCGGATCCGGGTCGACATCACGATGTCGCTCTCGGGACCCTTGCCCTCCAGCCACTCGCCGAGCCCCAGCTCGACGCCGCCGACCGAGAGCCCGAGACGGTTGCGCTCGTTCACGACGAAGCCTCCAGCTCGCGGATCTTGTCGCGGAGCTGCGCAGCCTCTTCGTAGGCTTCGCGCTCGACCGCGGCCGCGAGCTCGCGCTGATAGAGCTCGAGCTGCTCGACGACGGCCAGGCGCGCGGCCATGCGAGCGGGGATCCGCCCGACGTGGCGGCCTGCGCCGTGGATTCGCTCCAGCAGGGGTTCGAGCTCTGCGCGAAAGTGATCGTAGTCGCGGGCGCAGCCGAGGCGTCCGCTGGCGCGGAACTCTTCCAGGCCGATCCCGCAGTCGGGGCAGGAGACGGACTCCCTGCGCTGGCCGGAGCCGCCGACGCTGGCTGGGTTCTCCAGCCCAGCGAAGAGCTCCTTGACCGAGAGGGGCTTGCCGGGCTTGGCTGGGGCGGCCTGGCTCGCGGC
This sequence comes from uncultured bacterium, assembly GCA_937911525.1. Lineage (GTDB taxonomy): Bacteria > Planctomycetota > J058 > J058 > J058 > NORP233. The sequence goes on along the minus strand of CALDQK010000615.1, from coordinate 828 downwards.
AGGCTTCGCCCCGGGCTCGACGGGGGCCTCGACGACGGGCTGACCGCCCACCACCACGCCGCGGGCCTGCGCGCAGCCCTCGCAGAGGTGCAGCTCGCGCTTCGCTTTCTGGACGATCTCGGTCAGGTGAACCGTGGCTAGGTTCTCCTGACAGGACTCGCAGACGATCATGGACCCACCGCGAGGGAGCTCGCGCCTGAAACGCTCGCGCCTGACTGGAGCTGGCGGTTGAGCGGTTGGCGGTTGTCGCTATCTCGGGAGGTCGTCGCAAGCCCCTGTCAAAACTTCACTTAGCGTGAGCCTCAGAATGGGCGCGAGATTATCAGTGCCCTGGGGCACTGTCAAGATAGGCGGGGGCAGCGGCGGCCACGTTCCATGCGGGCTAGGGCCGCCTGCACGCGAGCCAAGCTCGGGTTGCCCGCGCGACGCTCGCAGGGGCCCTTCGCAGGCGCTCTTGGAGGGCACGCAGGTCTGCTGCATCATCGACATCGCTCCAGCCTGGCGCGGGCGCCAGCACCTCGACCCCAGCCTCCGCGAGCGCGCGCTCGGTGTCCTCGCGGGCGCTCGCGCTCGACCACGCGATCCGAGCCCGCAGCGGCGCGCTCTCGACGCCCTGGCCGAGGGCGAGGGCCACGTAGCCGCCGTCCGCGGCCGGCGCGGTCCAGGCGGAGCCAGGCCGCAGCCGGGCCATGGCTTCGATCAGGGGAGCCGGGGGGAGATCCGGCGAGTCGCTCCCCAAGGCCAGGCGGGGGCCCTCGCTCCCCGCCAGGGCCGCGGCCATTCGCGCGCCGAGGTCACCCGCCACCTGGGGCAGGGACTCGGCGCCTG
>CALDQK010000614.1 GCA_937911525.1 uncultured bacterium | reverse complement strand
GCGCGCGCGCGGCCCCTGGGTCGGCGCTGGTCTCGCCCTCGTCCTGGCTCTGGGTGCCTTCGCGGCTGCGCTCGCCGCCGTGGCGCGCGGGCCCAGGCCCCCCTCGGTCAGCCCCACTCCCAGCGCGCCCACGCCCCCGCCCAGCCCGACCGGAGCGCCGACACCCGTGGAGCTTCCGCCCGCGCTCCCGGCCCGGGTCGAGCTGACCCCGCCCCAAGTCGAGCGCTACGTCGGCGGCGGCTGGCTGCCTACGGGCGACGTGATCGGCCTCAGCGACGAGGGCGCCCTCTATCGCTGGGCGGCCCTGCCCGACGGCGGCTTCGACACCCCCCGCCCCCTGCGCGGTGGCCAGGCCTCGCGCCGCGGCAAGCGACGCGAGGTGTGGCTGGTGGGCGGTGAGCGCGGCCCCTTCTCGGGCTTCCTGCTCGAGCTGCACTGGCTGGACGAGGAGCGCCAGGTCACCGACCGCAGGCCCTTCGACGTGCGCCAGTTCGCCTACGGACCGAGCGGCGAGCGCCTGGCCCTCCTCGACCTCAACCGCGGCCTGCTGGTCCTCGACCGGAGCACCCGCGCGACCCTGCTGCGCCTCGAGCCCCAGGAGCTGCGCTTCGAACGCGTCGGCTTCCTCGCCCGCGATCGGCTGTGGCTGAGCCAGGGCGACCGCAAGGACAGCTTCGCGCGAGGCTCCACCCACGGACGGGTCGAGGTGTGGAGCGAGACCGCCGGGAGCTGGCAGCGCACCGCCGCCCACCCCTTCCACTGGGTCCCGACCAACTTGCTCGCCCTCGGGCCAGAGGCCTGGCTCTTGGCCAACAACCTGGGCCAGGTCTTCCGCTGCTCGAGCGAGGGCGAGCTCGGCGAACTCCTCGTGGCGAAGGAGGCCGGCGACGCGGTGCTGCGACGCGCGATCCGCGGCAGCGTGACCCAGCTGGTCCGAGTCGACGAAGAGCACGTGCTGGTCGCCTCGAACGGGCCCTGCGAGCTGCGCTGGTTTCGCCTCAGCGACGGCGAGAACGTCAAGACGATCGCGCTCCGCTGGGACTTGACCGCCACGCTGCTCTCCCCCGACGCGCGCCGGCTGCTCGTCAGCGGCGCCGGCGGCAAGCTGCTCGTGCTGCCCGCTTCGCCCTATTAGCGCAGCACCGGCGCCCACAGGCGCAGCCGCCCGCTCCGACGCAAGGCCTGCAGGACTTCAGGCCGTCCGTCTCCGTCGAAGTCGGCCGCGACGTGCACGGCGCTCTCGGGGAGCGCGTCGGCCGGCGGGGCTTCCCAGCGCAGGCTCGCCTCGGGGTATCGCTGCTGCAGCGGCGCGCCCTCGAGCAGATAGGTCCGCGCGGCGCCCTTCTGGCCGGTCATGGGGCGCCGGAAGCTAGCGGTGCTGACCAGCAGGAAGCGCGCGCCGCCTTCGGCGTAGCCCGTGACCTGCTCGACTGACTCCTGCAGGCGGAGCACGCGGCGCGGCGCGAAGAAGTTCAGCACGCTGTCGCCGGGGTCGACCCAGCCAACCACGACCGCCTCGGGCCCGTCGCCGAGGTCGATCCAGGCGCTGGCGACCGGGCGCCCTTGCGGACGAACCGCCTCGAGCACGACCTTCCCCTCACGGTCGAGGACCTCGATGACCCCCGAGGGGGCATCGCTCTCGAGCAGGTCTTCCCACACCAGCAGGAGCCGATCGCCACCGGGCGACACGGCGGGGCGCGGCATGCGCCAGGGCTGGCTCTTCCAGTCGGGACAGCGCCCCCCCAGCGGGACCTGGGGGCGGGCTCGGGTCCAGACCACGCGAGGCTCGCTCGCCGAGACGTCGATCAGCGCGTAGGCCGAGCCGTCCCAGAACAGGAGCGCGCCGGACCCGACCGGGATCAACTCGGCCAAGAGGAAGGCCCGCCGCTGCTCCGGCTCGAGGCCGAGCTGGGCCCGAGTGAGCCTCCAGCGCACCTCGCCCGCGGGACCGAGGCCCACCACGTGGGTCGGCTCCCTCGCGAGCGATTCGCCGTAGTTGCGCTGGAGCACCAGCGCCGCGCCGCCCCCAGGCAGCGGGCAGGGGGTCGCTGGCGGAGGCCGCACGGGCTCGCGCGGCCCGACCTCGTGCCGAGCCCGCTCGGTCCCGCGCAGCGGATCGAGCGCGACCAGGGCGTGGGCGGCCTCCGCCGAGCCGACGCCCACCGCGGACGCCCCAGCCCAGGGCAGGAGGCGCGGAGCCTGCACGTAGGCCACCCCGACCTCGCTCCGCCAGAGCTGCGCCAAGCTCCGCCCGCTGAGCGCGCAGGGGAAGCCGCGGTGCTCCTTGCCCTGGGTGAAGGCAGCGAGGAGCAGGTCTGGGCCCGGCTCCGAGTCGAGCTCCGCCAGCCGCAAGGGCGAGGAGATCCCCAGCCCGAGCTCGGCCTCGGCGAGGAGCTGACCGGGGAGCGGAAAGCGACGCTGGAGCCCAGCGGGGAGCAGCTCGACCTCATGGAGGCGCGGGCGCGCGTCGGGCCGTCGCAGCTCGAGCTGGTAGCGGCCCATGGGCAGCTCGCGCGAGTAGGGCGAGCTGCCCGCGGCGACGCGCTCCCCGCTGAGCGTGCGCACCAGCACCGAGTGCCCGCTCGGCTCGGTCTCGACCTCCAGCCGCCCTCGCAGGGAGACGCGCTCCTCGTGCCGCCCCGCCTCCTCGACCCGCAGCGAGAGTTCGTGCCGCAGGCCCTCGCGCACGAAGGCCAGCCGGTGCTCACCGGGCGAGAGGCTCAGCTCGCGCGGGGCCTCGGGTCCGAGCGCGCCTCCCGCGACGCCGTCCACCTCGAGGTTGGCCTCGAGGTTGGCCTCGAGGACCACCACCCCAGGCTGCGGCGCACTGCTGGCGGTGACCCCCCAGGCTCCGGCAGCCAGGACCAGGAGCCCCGCGCCCGCGAGCGCTCCCCACAGCCCGCGCGGCACCGCGGGCGGCGCCTCGCCCGCGGCGAGCTCGGCCAGTCGCTGGGCCAGCTCTTCCGCGCTCGGTCGCGCGCCAGGGTCCTTGGCGAGCGCCTCCTGGAGCAACTGGTCCAGCGGGCTGCCCCGCTCACCTGGCAGGGAGGGCGCGGGGTCCATGATCACGGCCGAGATCGTCTGGATCGGCCCGCTGCGCCGGAAGGGGTTGCTCCCCGTCAGGCACTCGTAGAGCACGATCCCGAGCGCGAACACGTCGGCCGGCGGCCCGACCTGGACCTCGCCCCCCGCTTGCTCGGGCGCCATGTAGGCGGCGGTCCCGATCAGCTCGCCGGTGCGGGTCAGGCGCTCGCGGACCTCGTGATCGCGCGCCACGCCGAAGTCTCCCAGGTAGGGCTGCTCCTGCTCGTCGAGGAGGACGTTGGCCGGCTTGACGTCGCGGTGCACGACCCCCGCCGCGTGAGCGTGGGCCAGCGCGCGCGCGAGGGGTTCACAGATCGCCAGCGCACGCGCGGGGCTCAGCCGCTGCTCTTGAGCGAGCAGGTCCTTGAGCGAGCGCCCGCGCACGAAGCTCTGCAAGAAGTAGGAGTAGGGCCCCCACCAGCCCAGCTCGTGGACCCGGACCAGGTGCGGGTGGTCGAGGCGCGCCAGGGTCTGGGCCTCGGCCTGGAAGCGCGTCAGCGCGGCCGCGTCCGCCCGCTCGAGGGTCAGCTTCAGCGCCCGCTCGGCGTCGAGCTGGGGGTCGTAGACGCGGTAGACCACGCCCATGGCCCCGCGCCCGAGCTCGGCGCGGACCTCGAAGCGCCCGATCCGCTCGGGCGCGCCGCGGAGAGGCGACCACCCAGGCGGCGGCCCCACGGATCGAACCAGCGCCGCACCCGACACGGTCGCGTCGGCTTCATAGGACGCCCCGCAGCTCGGGCAAGCGGCCGCGGTGACGGAGAGTTCGGTCGCGCAGCGCGCGCAGGTCCTGGCCACGAAGTCTCCTCGGGGGAGGAGTCTAGCGACTCGGCAGAGCGCCCCCCATAGGCGAAGCCCCCTCCCCGCCATTCGGCGAAGAGGGGGCTCCAAGGGGGGAATCAGGGGGAATCGGTGTCGGCTACTCGCCCAGCGCGAGGCCCGCCGCGACGCCCGCGATCACGGCCGCGATCCGGGCCGCGGCGTGGGACTGCTCGGCCGAGAGGGCCTCGCGCACGACCTGGTCGTGGGTCTGCACGCAGAGCTCGCAGCCGTTGATCGCGCTCACGGCGAGGGCGAAGAGCTCCAGGTTCTCCTTGCGGGTCGCCGGCTGCGCGAGGCGCCCCATGCGCAGGCGCGCGGGGAGCTTGGCGGTCGGTGACTCGCCCAGGAAGTGGCGGAAGCGGTAGTAGACGTTGTTCATGGCCATGATCGACACGGCCGCGTGGGCGTCGTCGATCAGCTCGGGCGTCAGGGCGTCGCCGGCCGCGGCGCGCACCAACCCGACCAGCTCCTCGCTGCCGGTGGCGTAGGCCGAGGCCAGGGCCACGCCGTAGCGCAGCCCGGGCTCGAGGGTGTCCTCCTCCAGCACGCGCTGGAGGTTGAGGCGCAGGTCCTTGGCCGCGGCGGGGAGCTTGCCCCGCAGGTCAGCTACGGCCTGCACTTCAAGCCACCTGCAGGGTCGGCTCGCCCTTGCTCCAGTTGCAGGGGCAGAGCTCGTCGGTCTGGAGCGCGTCGAGCACGCGCAGGACCTCGTCCACGCTGCGGCCGACCGAGAGGTCGTTCACGTTGACCCAGCGGACGATCCCCTGAGGGTCGATCACGAAGGTCGCGCGCAGGGCCACGCCCTCCTCGGGGTGCAGGATCCCGAGCGCCGATGCCAGCTCGCGCTTGTAGTCGGCCAGGAGCGCGTAGGGCAGGTCCTCGAGGTCGCTGTGGTCCCGCCTCCAGGCGAGGTGAACGAAGTGGGTGTCGGTGCTCGCGCCGAGGACGACCGCGTCGCGGTCCTCGAAGTCCTCGACCGCGGCGCCGAAGGCCGCGATCTCGGTCGGGCACACGAAGGTGAAGTCCATTGGGTAGTAGAAGACGACCCGCCACTTGCCGGGGTGGCTCTCGTGGCTGAGGGTCACGAAGGGGTCGCCCTCGACCTCGGCGAGCTGGCCGCCGCGCACGGCCTGGAGCGAGAACTCGGGGAAAGTAGCGCCAACGCTGATCATGGTGTCCTCCTGGGGGATCTGCTCACCTCCAAAGGAAGTCGCGTGCCGGCGCGCAAGTCCTGACGACAAAACGTGCGCAGGCCATCTTGGCGATATCTCGCCGATCGCGCTGGCTGCATATCGTCAATCTGGGCGCTTGACCCCCAGCTTCTCCATGCGGCTGCGCAGGGTCGTCGGCTTGAGCCCCAGCACCTCGGCGGCCCCGCCCGCGCCCGAGATCTTGCCGCCCGTATGGGCCAGCACGCGCTCGATGTGTTGGCGCTGGAGGTCGTCGAGGGTGCACATGGCGCCCAGCGGCGTCTCTTCCTCGGTGCCCCGCTGGGGCAGGTTGAGGTCTGCCGGCCCGATCACGCTGCCCTGGCAGAGGATCGCGGCCCGCTCCAGCGCGTTGGCCAGCTCACGCAGGTTGCCGGGCCACGAGTAGCGGGCCAGCCGCTTCAGCGCGCATTCGTCGACGGAGAGCCCGGCCCGGCCGGTCCGGCGAGCCTGCTCGTCGAGGAGCACCTCGCAGAGCAGGGGCAGGTCCTCGAGGCGCTCACGCAAGGGCGGGAGGTGGAGCGGAAACACCGCCAGCCGGTAGTAGAGGTCTCGTCGGAAGCGGCCTTCCTCGACGGCCGCCTCGAGGTCGACGTGGGTCGCCGCGATCACGCGCACGTCGACCTGGACCGGGCGCTCCGCGCCGACGGGGCGCACGCTCCCCTCCTGGAGCACCCGCAGCAGCTTGCTCTGCAGGTCGAGGGGGAGGTCCCCGATCTCGTCCAGGAGGAGCGTCCCGCCCTGGGCCGCTTGGAAGGCGCCGCTCCGGTCGCGGAGCGCCCCGGTGAAGGCGCCCTTCACGTGCCCGAAGAGCTCGCTCTCGACGAGGGCCTCGGGGATCGCCGCTGCGTTGACCGCCACGAAGGGCGCCGCGCTGCGCGGGCTCCAGGTGTGGATCGCGCGCGCCAGGCGCTCCTTGCCAGTCCCTGTCTCGCCCTGGATCAAGACCGGCGTGTGGGTCGCCGCGACCTGGGTCGCCTGGGCGACCAGGCGCTGCATGCCGGGAGCGAGGGAGTCGCGCAGGACGCTGTTGGGCTCTCCCAGCCAGCGTTCCTCGACCCGCCGCGCCCGCTCGCGGCTCTGTTCGTTGAGGACCCCCAGCGCGATCCGCTGGCGGGCGTTGTGATAGGCGAGGGCCAGGATCGCCCCGTAGGCCTCGGCGAGGGCGACGGTCGCCTCGTCGTAGGGCTCGCACTTGCGCCGGTCGAGGGAGAGCAGGCCGTGGCAGCGGTCCCCCGCGCAGAGGGGCACGACCATGCAGCTGTGGCCGTGGGAGAGGTCGAGCACGCCGTCGAAGAGGTCGCCCTCCTCGTTGTGGTCCTCCTCGAGCATGGCGCGAGCCCGCCGCGAGGCGAGCGTGTCCCGCAGCGAGGGGAAGTCGTCGAGCTGGACCTTGTGGCCGCGCACGGCCTCATTGGCGAGGGGCCCGCGCGCCATATGGGCCTCGAGCCGCCCTTCCTCGAGCAGGAACACCGTCGCGAGGTCGTAGGGGATCACCCGCTTGAGCCAGTCCAGGCCCTGGCGCAAGACCGCGTCCACTTCTTCGGGCCGCGCTGTGACTTCGATCAACTCTTTGAGGTCGTGGGCTAGGTTCAGCATGCCCACAGGATAGCGCTCCGTTACGAAATGCCGCGCAGCAACGCGTCGGCCGGTCGCGAAATAACGCGCCTGCAAGCCAGCGCCCTAAGTTTCGAGACGAATGGGCAGATCTTGCCCACGCGACCTCCCTGAGGAGACGCATTCGCACGCAGCCAAATCACTTGGCCCCGGCCCCCCGCTTGCCTCCTCCTCTCCCGTGAC
>CALDQK010000613.1 GCA_937911525.1 uncultured bacterium | reverse complement strand
TGAGCGAGCTGGGCGGGCTGCGGGCCGGCGAGCGCGTCCTGGTCCACGGCGGGAGCGGCGGGGTCGGCACCGCCGCGATCCAGTGGGCGCGCGCCGAGGGCGCCGAGGTGTGGACCACCGCCAGCGCGGCGAAGCTCGCGCGCCTGCGCGAGCTGGGGGCGGCGCGGGCGCTGGACTACCGAGCCGAGGACTTCGCCGCCGAGCTGCGCGCCGCCGGTGGCGCGGACCTGATCCTGGACTGCATCGGCGCCAAGTACCTGGACGCCAACCTGCGCGCCTTGCGCCCCGACGGGCGCCTGGTCGTGATCGGCCTCCAGGGCGGGACCAAGGCCGAGCTGGACCTCGGTCGCCTGCTGACGCGCAGGATCCGCCTGATCGGGAGCACCCTGCGCGCCCTCGACGCCGAGCGGAAGGCGGGCTTGATCGAGCGCTTCCGCGCGCGGGTGTGGCCGGGCCTGGCCTCGGGCGAGCTGCGCCCGCTGGTGCACCACACCTTCCCCCTGTCCGAGGCGGCCGAGGCGCACCGCCTGCTCGAGGGGGGCGAGGTGTTCGGCAAGCTGATCCTGACGAGCGAGGGCTAGCTGTCGATCCAGGTCCACAACGAGCGCTTGGCGCGGGCTCTGCACGCCGCGGGGCTGGTCGAGCTCGGGCAGCTGCAGCGCCTGCTCGCGCAGGCCAACGCCAGCGGGCGACCGCTGGGGCCCTTGCTCACTCACCGCGGCCAGCTCTCGCCGGGCGACCTGGCGAGCGTTCAGTCCCGCCTCGACGCCGAGAGCGCCGTCGCCGTCTCGCCGGGGTCCACCACGCCGACCCCAGGGAGCGGCGTCGCCCCGGTCTCGCCAGCGTTCACTCCGCCCCCGGGCGCCGGCTTCGGAACCTCCCCTCAGCCGACCCCCGCTCCCCCCACCTCCACCAGCCGGCAGCTCGGTCCAGGCTCGCTGGTCGGCGACTATCGCGTGCTGGACCGCCTCGGCGCCGGCGGAATGGGCACGGTCTATCGGGCCGAGCACGTCCAGACCGGCGCCCTGGCCGCGCTCAAGGTCATGAAGCGGGGCAGCCTCGGCCCGCGCGAGGAGCGCTTTCGCCGCGAAGGTGAGGCGCAGGCCCGCGCCGACAGCCACCTCAACGTGGTCCGCGTCCGCTCTGCCGGCCAGGTCGGAGACCTGCTCTACCTCGCCATGGACCTCTGCGAAGGCGGCGACCTCGAGCAGCTCCTCGCGCGCGAAGGAACGCTCTCGCCCGAGCGGACGCGCGAGATCGTGGCGGCCCTCGCCGACGGCCTCGCCCACGTGCACGCCCAGGGGGTGCTGCACCGCGACCTCAAGCCTGCCAACGTCCTCTTCGATCGAGACGGAGTCCCCAAGCTGGTCGACTTCGGCCTGGCGCGCGTCAGCGAGGCCCAGACCCTGACCAAGACGGGGGCGATCCTCGGGACGCCGGCCTACATGGCGCCCGAGCAGGTCAAGGGCGACAACCGCGCCCTCGACGAGCGGGTCGACGTCCACGCCCTGGGCTTGATCCTCTTCGAAGCGCTCACCGGCCAGCGCCCCTTCGTGGGCGAATCGTCGCTCGGGCTCCTGCGCGCGATCGTCCAGGACGACGCGCCGCTCCTGCGCAGCCTGCGCCCCGAGCTCCCTCAGGACCTCGAGCGGATCGTCGAGCGGGCCCTGGCCAAGGACCCCGAGCACCGCTTCGCGAGCGCCAGCGAGCTCGCGAGCGCCCTGCGCACCGGCGACGCCGGCCCCCGCCCCCCCCGAGCCAGGCGCGGCCTGCCGACGGGGTTGGCCTTGCTCGCTGGCGTGACCCTGCCCCTGGCGGCGCTAGCGGTCGCGTTCTGGCCAGCGTCCGGGTCGGCCAGCCCTCCCAGCGCAATGGAGCTGCGCCAGCGCCTCTCCGACCTCCGCCGCGACCTCCAGCTGGCTCCCGAGACGACGGCAGGCTTGAGCGCCTTGCCCCCGCTCCGCGCTCGCTTTGACGCCCTCGAAGAGTGGGCGAACCCGGCCGAGCTGCAGCCGCTCGCGACGGACCTCAGGCTGCTCGAGGGCCTCTCGGCGGCGAGCAGCGGAGACCTGGTCCAAGCTCGCGCCGCCGCTGAGCTCGAGGGCGGCCACCCCCGCCTGCGCGACGCGCTGCAGGGCGCGGTCGCGGCGCTCTCCACCGAGGCCGACCCCAAGCCGGCGCGCGAGGCCCTCGCGCGAGCCCAGCGCTCGGGCGTCGTCCTGGCCCCCCTGCCGAGCTGGCGCGCCGCCGCCGAGCTGCGCCTCGCCGACGAGCTCCTGAGCGAGGGGAGCTGGCCAGAGGCGCTGGGTCGGGTCGAGCAGCAGCTCGAGCTGGAGCGGGTCCCCTGGGCCCTCCGCCGCGCGCTCGCCCAGCGCGCGCTGACCACGGCCCGCTCGACCTTGAGCGAGATCGTGCAGTCCCTCGACAAGGGCACCCGCCCCGCCCGCGCGGTGACCGAGCGCCTCCGCTACCACCTCCGCTTCGCCCGCCGCGTCGACCCGGCGGCCTTGCTCCCCGACGAGGACTTCGAGCGCCTGCGCGAGCTCGCGACCGACCCCGGACGCTCGGTCAACGCCGAGCTCGAGCTCGAGACCGCCCAGCAGCGCCCCCAGAGCTACGAGCTCCAGGTCGCGATCCTGCGCCGCTCCAACTTGATTCCACCCACCCCCAGCGCACGGCGGACCTGGGCCCGTCGCTACCTGCACGTCGCCAAGCGGGTGGCCCGCCTCGCGCCGCCGGCCGAAGAGCTCGCGGCCCTCGAGCAGCTGGGGGACGTGCTCGCGAACTCGGTCCGCTACGACGAGGGCCACGAGCTGGCCGAGCGGCTCGCGCAGCGGGACGACCTCCCCGAGCACCTGCGGGTCAAGGTTCATTACTGGCGCGCCAACGGCTTCGATATCAAGAGGGACTGGACCCGCTGCGTGGCCTCCGCCAAGGCGGCCCTCGCGCTCGATCCCTCCTTCGACCTGGCTTGGAGCCGCCTCGCCCGCGCGCACTACCGGCTCAAGGAGTGGAAGGCTGCGCTCGAGGCGAGCGAGCGCTACCTCCAGCTCAACCGCAGCCCGAAGCCTCAGTACAGCAACGTGTTCATGGAGGCCTGCCGAAGGATCTTTCACTGCAGCCGGGACCTCGCCAAGCCCTGGGCCTACGCCAGAGCCCGCGAGGCGCTCGAGCTGCTGCTCGCGACCTACGAAGACGCCGAGTGGGCCGGCTGGTGGGCGCGGCTGGCCTTCGTGACGCTGCGCGCCCGCGACCACGAGGCCGCGCGCGCCGCGCTCGAGCGAGCCGTGAGTGAAATGGCCAAGAACCCGCCCACCAAGCACCTCGTGGAGAAGGCCGAGGCGATCCTGCCCCAGCTCGGGCCGCCCGAGAAGGGGGTCCGCGCGCTGCGACGTCTGATCAACGAGCTCGAGCAGCTGCGCCGCCGCAACGGCGACTTCATGCTGCCCTAGAAGTTCACGCCCATGCCGAAGTGGAAGAACATCAGGCTCATCTCCTGGGTGGCGTTGCTGAGCGTGAAGTTGCCCACGTGGTTGTTGGTCTCGATCTCGCGCGGCAGGGCCCACTCCCAGGCGAAGTTCAGCTCGACCAGCGGGCCCCAGTGGAAGGTGAACCCGGCCGAGATGTGGTGCTCGGCGAAGGTCGGCTGCTGGGGCAGGGTCGTGTTCGCCGGCGCGGCGCTCTTGGCGTAGTTGTAGCCCGTCCGCAGCACGAGCTGGAAGGAGGGCACCCCCTCCACGATCTCCTCACCCTCGAGCGCCAGCAGGCTGAGCCCGAAGGCGACCACGTGCTGGTCCTTGTAGTTCAGCGGGACGCGGACCGCGATCGAGGGCGCGGTCAGGATGTCGAGGTTGGGGTTGCTGCCGTTGCTGAGCCGAGCCTTGAAGGTCTTGGACACCTCGCTCCAGTGAATGAAGGTGTAGTCGAAGCCGATCGAGACGCGCCGGTGCGGGCGCACGGCGAAGCCGAGCCCAACCATGCGCGGGAACTCGAACTTCTGAATCCGCACGTCGTAGACGCTCGCGAAGCCGAGGGCCGGGTTGATCGAGGGGTCCACGACCTGCAGCAGGCCGAAGTTGCCCTGGGTCAGGTTGCTGACCTCGTCGGTGGTGTCGACCGTCGAGCGGCCGAGGATGTCGGTCGAGCGCGTCCGCTCCTGATAGATCAGGCCCGCCGAGAAGTAGCGGCTGTTGAACATCATGCCCAGGCGCGCGCTGAAGCCCCACTGGCCGTTGTTGTTGTCGAGGTCGGTCTTGCCGTCGTCGATGTCGGCGGTGGTCAGGACCTGCGGGTTGACGTTCAGGATCGAGTTGGCGAACTCGAAGTCGTCGCGGAGCACGAAGGAGGGCTGCGCGATTCCGCCGTCCAGCTCGAAGGCCGTGTAGCGCACCTGCAGGGTCAGGCCGACCGAGAGGTACTTGTTGATCCGATACGCGAAGCTGGGCGCGATGATCAGGCTCAGGACGTCGGTCTCCCAGTCGTAGGGCTGGGAGTAGAGCGGGGTGCGCACGTCGGCGACCTTGATCTTGCCGCCCGTGAGCGGAAACACGCCCAGCCCAATCCGCAGCTTGGAGCCGTAGAGCTCGGCCTCGGTCGGCTCGGCCAGGGCCTGGCCCAGGTCGTCGTCCGGCGGCCCGAGGGGCTTGCCCTCGTCGTCGAGCAGCCCCCAGCGGCCGAGGTCGAACACCGGCCCCAGCTCCCAGTCCTTGTCGGGGTCGAGGACCACGCCGAAGGAGAAGGCCGGCGTCGGGAAGAAGAGCGGGCGCTCGTTCTCGAAGGAGCCGAACTGGTTGGTCCAGGTGATGTCCTGAATGATCGCCGCGAAGTTCTGGTCGAAGCGGTTCCCGTAGACGAAGGCCATGCCCGCCGGGTTGTTCGCCGGCCCGATCGCGTCGTCGGCGTAGGCGTAGTCCACGCCGCCCCGACCCGCGGCGCGCGGGCCGTAGGCCGTGAGCTTGAGGCCGTTGGTGGCGTGCGCCAGCGTCGGCAGCGCCCCCACCAGGAGCGCGATCGTCAAGAGCCAGCGCTTCGCCATTGGGTCCCCCTCGAGCGAGACCTTACGGATTGCTTCGCTAAAGGGCCAGGACCTTCAGGGGAGTGAACCTGGCGTCTCTGGTGAGCGCCCGCGCTAGCGAGGGAGCCGCTCGAGGAGGTCCTGGGCTTGCTTGACGACCAAGGGCGGCTTCCCGCCGGGTGCCCCCAGGTATGCCTCGAGGTCGCGGCGTGCCTGCCCGGCGCGCCCGGCGCCGTAGTGAGCCATGCCGCGGACGTAGAGGCCGTGCGTGCTCCCGCGCGGGTCGATCCCCAGCGCCAAGTTCGCCTCCCCCAGCGCGCGCTCGAAGTCCTCGAGCCGCAGGTAGATCGTGGCTCGCGCGAGGTGGGCGGGCGCGTGGCGAGGCTGGAGCTCGAGGGCTCGCGCCAGGTCCTCCAGGCCTCCCTGCGGGTCGCCCCGCTCTGCGCGCAGGACGCCGCGAGACGAGTAGCCCGAGGCGTGGCTGGGGTCGAGCTGCAGCGCCCGGTCGAGGTCCGCGCGCGCCCCCTCGTAGTCCTTGAGCCGGCGCCGGAGCTGACCGCGCAGGGCCCAGCAGCGCGCCTCCTCCGGCCCCAGCTCGACGGCGCGGTCGTAGGAGCGCAAGGCCGCGGGGAGCTCCTGCGCGCGCCCGAGGATCACGCCCGCGAGGGCGCCCTCACTGCAGCTCGACCCCGTCGGAGGCCGCGGCCGTCTCCACCTCGTTGCGCACGCTCTTGTAGACGTTGAACGCGAAGCCCGCCGCCAAGGGGAGGGTCACGACGAGCCCGACCACGAGCGCCAGGCTGCCGGCCACGAAGAGGCCGGCGCACACCGCGATCAGCTTGAGCATCAGCCCGGGCTGCTTGCGGGTGAAGGCCCAGGTGCCAGCCAGCGCGCTGAGGAAGCTCAGCCCGGGCTTGTCCGCCATGATCGCGTTGCTGAAGGCGACCATGCCGGCCAGGACGATCAGCCCCACCATGCCGCCGAGCGAGAGGGGCAGCCCGATCAGGGTCGGCAAGAAGGCGCCCAAGGCGGCCGTGATCGTCGCCAGCACCAGCAGCCCGAAGCCGCCCATGACCTTCTCGATCGCGTCGTCGCTGTCGAGCAGGCCGGGCAAGCCGACGCTCTCGCCGACGGCCTCGTTGCGCTTGACCGCGGCCATCCAGTTGACGAAGACCAGCCCCCCCGCGACGGGGATCAGCTGCAGCGCCCCGGCCAGGGCGCCCACCTTCCAGTTCGCCAGGTAAACACCCAGGCTCTCCTGGAAGGCCTCCTTCAGGTCTACGCTCATGAGGCAGAGACTAACTCGCCGAGGCGCGGCGACATCCCCCCTGACGCTCCTCGCGCTCGAGGAGCTCTGCCGAGTAGGCTCGCGCTGAGGAGACCCATGAGCCACCCCCACCTCGAGCTCGCGCAACGCCGCTTCGACGATCGCCTGGGAGCGACTCCGGCCTGATGGACCCTGCGGCTCCAGATCCCTGGCTCGGCCAGACCCTCGGCGGCTACTCGCTGGTCGCCCTGCTCGGGCGGGGCGGCATGGGCGCGGCCTACCGCGCCGAGCGAGCCGGGGTCGCGGCCGTCGTCAAGGTCCTGGCGCCCGAGGCGGCGGAGATCCCGCTGCTGCGCAAGCGCTTCCAGCGCGAAGGCCAAGCCCTCCAGCGCCTGCCCGCGCACCCGCACCTGGTCCGCGTGCTCGAGGTCGGCGAGGCCGACCCGCCCTGGATCGCGATGGAGCTCGTCGCGGGCGGAGCGCTGACCCAGCAGCTCGCGCGCGGCGCCCTCGACCCGGCCTTCGCGGCGCACCTCGGCCGGGACGTGTCGCTCGGCCTGGCCGCCCTCCACTCCCAGGGGCTGGTTCACCGCGACATCAAGCCGGACAACCTGCTCCTCGACGCGCTCGGACGGGCCAAGATCGTGGACCTCGGGATCGCCAAGGACGCCATGGCCTCCGGCCTGACGGCGCCTGGGCAGCTGCTGGGGACCCTGACCTACATGGCGCCCGAGCAGTGGGAGAACGGTCCGCTCGGCCCCGCCACGGACCTGTTCGCCCTCGGCGCGACGCTCTACCACCTGGTCTGCGCTCGGCCGCCCTTCCTGGGGTCCGACATGGGCGCGATCGCGGACGCGGCCACCCACGGCGACTTCCCGCCTCCTCGCGAGCTCGTCCCGGGCCTGCCGGGGCCCCTCGCCGACGCGATCGAGCAGCTGCTCGCTCCCGACCCGTGCCAGCGCTACGCGTCGGCCGAGTCCCTGGCCGCCGACCTCGAGGGGATCCTGCGCGGCGAGCCCGCGTCCGTCCCGGCGCTGAGCGACCCGCGCGCGCCGAGCCGGCGCTTCTCCCTGCTCGGCGTGCGCCGGGCCTCGATCGGCAGCGGGCCCGGCAACGAGGTCAGGCTGCCCGGGGCGAGCGCGCGGCACGCGCGGCTGGCCCGCAAAGAGCGCGGCCTGGTGCTGACCAACCTGCGCGGCAGCGCGGGGACCTGGGTCGACGGCGAGCCCTTGAGCAAGCCCGTCGTCCTGAGCGAGGGCGCGCGCCTGCGCTTCGGCGAGGCCGAGCTGGTGTTCAGCGACCCCCAGCGGCGCGAGCTGCCGCCGCCCTTCCTGCGCGACCTCCGCCGCGAGCCTCGCCCCGAGCCGACCCTGGCCGCGCTCGTCGCGACCCGCGACCCCCGCGCGGTGGTCTCCCTCCTCGAGCGCCTCGCGCCGCCCCCGAGCTGGGAGCTCGTGGCCGGCGAGCTGGCCCCGCTCGGCCTCGGGGCCGAGCTCCTGGGCGAGGTCGCGCGCGGGCGGAGGGTCCTGGCCGAG
>CALDQK010000612.1 GCA_937911525.1 uncultured bacterium | reverse complement strand
CCAACGCCTCGAGGCGGCCGCCGCCGACGCGGCGGAGCTCGCGGCCGACACGCGCAAGAAGCTCGCGGCCGAGCGGGAGCTGGCGCTGGACGAGCTGCGGGACGAGGTCAGCGGGCTGGCGGTCCAGCTGAGCGAGCGCTTGCTGCGCGCCCTCCGCTCGCCGGCGCTCGCCGAGGGCGCGCTCGAGCGGCTGGACGCGCACCTGAGCAACATGAAGCCCGAGGAGCGGGCAGCCCTGGGCGATGCGCTCCGCCGCGAAGGGGGCCAGCTCGAGCTCGCCGTCGCTCCGGCGCTGGAGCCCGAGGCCCGCGCGCGCTGGGCCGCGCGGCTCCTCGAGCACTTCGAGGACGCGGAGCTCCAGCTCAGCGTGGACGACGAGCTGATCGCGGGGGCCGAGCTGCGGCTGCCCGACGCGCGCTTGCGCTTCAGCCTGCGCGGCTCCCTGGACGAGGCCCTCGAGGAGCTGCGTGACCAGCCTGCCTGAGGAGCTGGCCCGCTGGCTGCCTCGCGCCAGCGAGCGCGTGGCCGGCCTGACCCCGGAGCCCCGCCTGGAGCAGGTCGGCCGGGTGCGAAGGGTCGGGGACGGCGTGGCGGTGGTCGCGGGCCTGCCCGAGACGCGCCTCGACGAGCTGATCGTGTTCGCCAACGGCGCGCACGGGCTGGCCGTGACCCTCGACGACGAGAGCTTCGGCTGCTTCCTGCTGAGCAGCCACGAGGGGATCGGGGCCGGCTCGCTGGTCCGCGGGACCGGCCAGGTGATCCGGGTCCCCGTCGGCGAGGGCCTGCTGGGGCGGATCGTGAATCCCCTCGGGCAACCCCTCGACGGAGGCCCCCCGGTCGAGGCGGATCGCTACGACCCGGTCGAACGTCCGGCCCCGGCGATCGCCGACCGCGACCTGGTCTCACAGCCGCTCCACTCGGGCCTGGTCGTCGTCGACTCGATGGTCCCCCTCGGGCGAGGCCAGCGGGAGCTGATCATCGGAGACCGCAAGACCGGCAAGACCGCGATCGCGATCGACACGATCGTCAACCAGCGCGACACCGACGTGATCTGCATCTACGCCGCCATCGGCCAGCGCGAGTCGGCCGTCAGCCGCTCCGTGGCGCCCTTGCGCGAGCGGGGCGACTTCTCGCGCTGCATCGTGGTCGTGGCCGAGGCCAGCGCTCCGGCTGGGACCCAGTGGCTGGCCCCCTACGCAGCCTGCACCATGGCCGAGTATTTCAGCGAGCGGGGGCGCGACGTGCTGCTCGTGCTCGACGACCTGACCAAGCACGCCAACGTGCATCGCCAGCTCTCCCTCTTGCTGCGCAACCCCCCCGGGCGCGAGGCCTACCCCGGCGACGTGTTCTACCTGCACGGGCGCCTGCTGGAGCGCGCAGCCAAGCTCTCGCCCGAGCGAGGCGGAGGCTCGCTCACGGCGCTCCCGATCGCCGAGACCCAGGCCGGCAACCTGACCGCCTACATCCCGACCAACTTGATCTCGATCACCGACGGGCAGATCTACCTCGAGCCGAAGCTCTTCTACGAAGGGCACAAGCCGGCGGTGGACGTGTCTCGCAGCGTCTCGCGCGTGGGGGGCAAGACCCAGGCCGCCGCGATGCGGGCCGTGGCCGACACGCTCAAGCTCGACTACGCCCAGTTCCTCGAGCTGGAGGCCTTCACCCGCTTCGGCGGGCTGAGCGACGAACGCACCCAGCGCACCATCGAGCACGGACGCCGGATCCGGGCCGTGCTCGAGCAGCCCCAGCTGCAGCCCCTGCGCCTGAGCGAGCAGGTAGCCCTGCTGCTGGCGCTCAAGGAGGGCCTCCTGGATGAGGTCTCGCTCGAGGACGTCCCGCGCTTCAAGGAGCTGGTTCGCGAGCACTTGCCGCGCTCCTGCGGGCGGGCCATGACCCACATCGACGAGCGTCACGAGCTGGGGGAAGGGCAGCGGAATCAGCTGCTGGCGGCCCTGCGCGCCCTGGTCGAGGGCCTGAGGGACGAGCCGGACGAGGAGGGCTAGGTGGAGCGCTTGGCGCGGGTCCAGCAGCAGATCGAGAACCTCGAGGACCTGCGCGAGGTCGTGGGAGGGATTCGCTCGATCTCGGCCGCGCGCAGCCAGCAGGCCCTGGCCGTGCTGGCTGGAGCTCGCCGCCACGCCGAGATCGTCGCGGACGCGCTGCACGCCTCGGTCTCCTTCCTGGGCCCTGAAGTGGGCGCGTCCGCGCCCGGCGAACCCGGCTCCCCGGAGCTGATGGTGGTCTTCGCCTCCGAGCACGGCTTCGTGGGCGGCTTCAACGAGCAGCTGGTCGAGGAGCTCGAGCGGCGACTCGCGGGTCGACAGGCCGAGCTGCTCGTGGTCGGGAGCCGCGGCGCCCAGGTCGCTCAGGAGCATGGGCTGGAGCTCGCCCGGGCCACGCCGATGACGACCCACGCTCGGGGCTTGCTGCCGCTGGCCCGGCGGGTGTCCGCCGAGGTGGAGGCGCACTTGGCCGCGGGGCGGACGCGGGTCGAGGTGCTGTTCATGATCCGTCGCAGCGCTGGACAGCACCGGCCCGAGTGGCTGCCCCTCCTGCCCCTCGACCTGAGCGGGTTCGGGCGGGACCCGGCCGCGCTTCCGCCGATGCGCAACCTCCCCAGCGAGGTCCTGCTGGAGCGGTTGGTCGAGGAATACGTGCTGGCCGAGCTCGTCCGCGCCGGCAGCGAGTCCCTCGCGAGCGAGAACGGCGCCCGCCTGCTCGCGATGGCCAACGCCTTCGAGAGCGCCGGAGACAAGCTCGAGGACCTCAGTCGCCTCGCCGCTCAGCTCCGCCAGGACGAGATCACGACCGAGCTGCTCGACATCGTGACCGGCGCCGAGGCGCTCCTGGAGGACGAAGACTAGTGGTCTGGAGTTTCGCGCTTTCAAAGAGGCAGCCCGTCTCGAGCTGTCGCTAGCGCGTCGTCGCCCTGGCTCTTCGGTTC
>CALDQK010000611.1 GCA_937911525.1 uncultured bacterium | reverse complement strand
CGCGCTGGTAGAGCAGGAAGGCCCCGCCGCCCAGGACGACGGCGGCCACCAGCGCCAGGAAGATCCGCAGCGCGGCCGGCCACGGCTTGGGAGCGCGACGCGCGGCCAGCGAGCTCGCGGCTCCGCGCGGGCGCGATCGGCGGCGTTGGACTTTGGCTGGCATTGGGCTCCTCCGGCTCCCCGGAAGGTCAGGACAGTACCTCGACCTGGCGCCCGCCCCAAGGCCCTTCCCCTGGGCGCGAGGGGGCGCCTGTGAGGCTTCAGATCGAGCTTCAGGGCGCCTCCAGCCACTTCCGCTTCGACGTCCCAGGCCCGCTCGAGCCCAGGCTCGAGCCCGTGTGGAAGGAGGCCGCCAATCCGCCCGAGGTCGTGGAAATCCGCGAGGTGTGGGAGATCCCCGGTGCCCGCCTCGTCGCCTCCGACGGAACACCGGCCACCTTCTGGCGCGAGTGGACCGCCTTCCTGTCCCGGCTCCGGGTCCGCGGGCAGGGCTTCCCCCTCTGGGTCCGCCTGATCCGCGACCCCGCGGGCGCGGCCGAGACCGTGTGGACCCTGGGTCCGCCCACCCACGAGCGCTTCCGCATCGAGCAGCTCTCTGCCGGCACCGACGAGCTGGCCCCGACCGCGACCTGGAACGTACTCGCCCCCGTAACCCTGGTCGTCTCCGCCGTCCAGCGCTTCGCCGACCCCAACGGGATCGTCGGCTGGGACCAGGAGACGGCGTCCCGCCACGACCCGGGCGGGCTGCACGTGCTGGAGTGGCGCACGCACATCACCACCCGCGAGGGCACCAGCGCCGTCGAGAAGGCCAGGCGCTTCGGTCGGATCGACATCACCCCCTTCGGGGGGAGCTACACCTACGACACCAACGGCGCCGAAGGCGTCGAGGTCGTGGCCACCGACGCCGACGAGACCAACCGGCGCGTCCCCACGTCGTGCGCCGTGGTCTCGCGCATCAAGCAGTGGGGCGTCCACGTCGGGACCACCGCCCCCGGGTTGAGCCCCACCGAGGTCGGCTACTCGACGCGCACCCGGGTCGAGAAGGACGAGCGCTCCACGACCTACCGAGCCACCGCTCGCGGCCCCGGAGCGCTGCGCTGGGTCGAGGGGCGCAACCCCGGCGGCCCGATCGACACCGCCGAGGTCTTCCACGAGGAGGCGATCCGTTACGCCGAGGGGACCTGGGTGGTGAAGGAGCAGTCGCCGCCCCAGCCTGACGCGCCCGAGGGGATCCGCTGGCAGATCCAGACCCAGATCTCAGGCGGCCACGCGGACTTCGACTTCGAGCCCGTGGTCGGCGGCTTCGAGCCGGTCCTGTTCGAGGGCGCACTCCTCCCCTGGCGGTTGGCCGTGACCCTCAAGGGCCAGCGCCGCGGGGGCGAGGGCAAGCCCGAGGAGCTCAAGCTCCCTGGGCTCCTACCAGGCCCCTGGCTCCTCGACCGCAAGGCCTCCAGCGAGAAGGAGCCCTTCGTGTCCCAGTTCGGCGCCGACGCCGAGTCCCACCTGTGGGCTCGCGAGGCCAGCCTCGTCTATTGGTCGCCCCGCCGTCCGACCGCCTCTCCCCTCCAGCAGATCAACCAAGCCCAACCCGTGGAGTCGTACTACCTGTGACCGATCCCGACGTTCGAGTCGTAGTCCTCGGTATCCCCAAGCTCGAGCGCAAGATCCGCCGGCTCCTGCGCCGACGGGCCCGCGCCGAGCGTCTCGCCGCCCGAGCCCGGCGCGAGCTGGAGCGCCTCGACCGCCAGCTGAGGCGGCTGGAGCGCGAGGTGCCCCGTGGCCCGTGAGATCCTCCTCCGCTTCCGCACGCAGAACTACGAGCGCGCCCGCGAGGCGGCCAAGAAGGTCGCGGAACGCACCAAACGCACGCTCCAGACCGCCAAGGGCCTGGGCAACGAGCTAAAGGAAGGCCTCGACCGCGCTCGCAAGGCGGCCGAGCTCCGCCGACGAGGTGCAGCGCTCGGACGCCGCGGTGCGGCAGCGTCGGGCCGCGACCTTCAGGCAGCGGGCCGAAGCAGGTTCGGTGAGCTGTTCGGGAGCGTGGGCGAGGCGCGGGAGAAGGGCGAGTCCCTCGCCAACGCTCTGTTCGGCGGCGGCGGGGTCACCCAGAACCTGCCGTCGCTGATCAGCGGCGTGGGCCAGTTCATTCCGGGGCTGGGACCGTTCATGACCCTCCTGGCTCCGCTGACCGAGAAGTTGCTCGGCTACCTCGAGGAGCGGCTGCATCAGGAGCTGGCGAAGATGGAGTCCAGCTTCCTGGCCCGCCTCGACGAGGAGGCCTTCAAGCGTGACTACGCGCGCCGCCTCAAGGACGACCCGCAGTTCGCGCGCGAAGAGGCCCGCCGCGCCTTCGAGCAGACCCTCGCCGAGGAGGCCGTGCTCGGGAAGCGGATCCACAAGACGACCGCCGACCTGATCACCGATTTCGGACTCTGATCGGTGAGCGGGACGGTCGCCACCTACCAAGGCTTCCCCTGCCGCGACGTGCGCTTCCGTCGCACGCGCGGCTGGACGGCGGACACCAGCTCAGTGCTCCTGTTCGCCGTGGACTTCCCCCAGGGCTTCGAGTTCGCGACCCCCGAGCCAGGCGCCTTCGCTCGCCTCCGCTTGCGGACCAGCGTCCAGCCTGACATAGGCGCGATCCGAGGCGGGCGCCGCCGCCCTCCGCCCCGCCAACTCCCTCAACAGCGCCGCCTCGAGTTCTCCGGGCCCCTGGTCATGGCCGAGGTCGACCGCGAGGGACGTGAGTTCCTGGTCACGATCGACCCGCTGTTCTGCGTCTCGCTGGAGACCGTTCGCCGCAACGCCAACGGTTCCGTCGCTGTCGTCCGCGCCAAGCTGGTCGACGCCCGCTACTTCGCCAGCCATGGCTTCCTCCGGCGCTGGTCCTTCAACCGCACTGACGCCGAGGCCAACTACGCCAAGGACAGCGTTAAGCCCGACGGAAAGCCCTTCACCCTCGCTGAGATCGCCCATGAGGTGGCAAGCAACCTGTTCCTGACCCCCGTTCTCAGGCGCCACCCCACCGCCTGGGACGAATCCCAGCCTGCGGTCGAGTTTCCGCGTTTTTCGGCCGCGACTGCGGCCCTGCTCCGCCTGACTCAGGAGCATGGGACCGAGCCCCTCTGCCTGAACCTCGACGGCTCGGTGGCGCTATGGGCTGCGGGCGAGGGTCAGGTTGGCTTCGCCGAGAACGGCCGCGGAGCGGGCAACCCGCGCGCCTTCCCCAGCGGCGTGCAGCTCTACCTGAACGGCACCGGCCAGAGTCGTGGGATCGAGGCCACCTACCCGCCCGACTGGGTGGTCGTCGTGGGCGGACTTCGTGTTGCGACGGTTCGCATGGACCAGCTCGACCCGGTGCTGGTGATCGACAACGAGCCGATCCCGCTCAACGAGGAGACGATCAAGAAGCTCACCAAGGGCAAGTACGGCCTGGCCTGGCTGCACAAGTTCGTGCTCGCCCCACAGGCCTACCAGAACGCCGTGGACATCGATCCGCGCGTGGTCCAGCTCCTGCGCGAGCAGGCCTACCGCCTGTGGCGAATCCCCGACGTCGAGAAGGAGGTGAAGCTCAAGGGCGTCAAGGGCAGCAGCAGGGAGAAGGGCCCCAACGCGCACCTGCTCCCCCTCCGCAACCGCGCCGAGACGGTGGCGGGTAAGCGTCTCCCTGTGCGGATCGACAGCTACCGCTTCACGTCTGTCCACCGCGCCATGGCGCCTCCCGAGGCGATCCAGAACATCGCCGCCGCGAAGGCTGAGCTTCAGAAGCTCAAGCGGCAGATCCAAGCCCAGGCCCGCAAGGCGGCCAAGCCCGACCCCTGGCACAGCATGGAGGCCTTCTTCCTCTTCCAGGACAAGTACGTCAGCCCGCAGTTGCTCTACGACATGACCGGCCTGCGCACGCACCAGGTCTCCTACGAGCAGTTCCAGCAGATGGTCAGTCGGGCCCGGCTGCTCGACCGGATCCAAGAGGTCTCTCCAGGACTTGCCGCCCGCTACGACCAGCAGCTCGCGAAGCTGTTCGAGATCGAGCAGCAACAAGGCGGAGTCGGAAAGACCCTCTACGAGCTGGCTAAGGAGGTCGTGGCCTTCGAGAAGGAGGTCGCTGAGTCGCGCGACATCCTCGAGACGCCCGACGAGGAGGCCCGCGAGCGCGCCGAGGAGCTTCGCAACAAGGTCCAGGACGAGCTGCGGGCGATCGACCGCCAGCGCCAAGAGCAGGGGACGCGCACCGGTCTGGGCGCCCAGCCGCGGGTCAAGGACCAGACCGCGGTCTTCTTCCGCAACCTCCCCCGCAAGCTCGATCCTGGTGCCCGTGTCTACTCGGCTGAGCTGGGGATCGTGCGCACAAGTGAGCTCTCCGGCCATCTCGCCAAGGAAGGTGTCCCGATCGCGGAGGCGACCTCGTTCGTTCCCAAATCGCCCCTGGTCTACTTCGGGGCCGTCCTTCGGCCCCGCATGGACACTCCCAGCCGACGGCCCATCACCGGCGCCAGTCGGACCAAGAACGAGACCCAGGTCCCCGAGGT
>CALDQK010000610.1 GCA_937911525.1 uncultured bacterium | reverse complement strand
CGTTGCCAAGCGCCCTCTAGCTCGAATCGCCCAGATTCTGGTGACGCTTCAGGGCGCCCCAGGCGAAGCCTGGGGACTGGGCCTGAGCGAGTCCGAAACTTGTTTCGGCGAGCGAAGGCGCAGGGACAGGGGGTCACGCCGAGCGCAGCGAGGCGAATGACACGCTGTCTCAGGAAACAAGGGCTGAGCTGAGCGTTCCCTAAGTCCAAGAGAATCCGCTATCCTCTCGCCCCGCGTCCGACTGAACCCACCCTCGGCGAGGCGCGTTACCGAGGTGGAGATCCTTCCTATGCGACACATTGTGTGGGTCCTGCTCTGGCTGGCCCTCGCGCCCTTCGCGGGCTGCGCGAGCGCCGACTACAGCGGCAGCAAGGTCTACGAGCAGGCCCGCAGCGAGGCCAACTCGGGCAACGCCGAGGCCGCGATGGCGACCCTCAAGGCGGGCGTGAGCAGCTACCCCAACAACCCGCGGATCCGCCTCGAGCTGGCGCGCCTCCAGATCGAGAAGGGCGAGGTCCACCACATGCAAGAGCGCGAGCTCATGCGGACCTACGGGAGCCTGCTCGAGGCCGACCAGGTCAGCGAGGCCCGGGCCAGCCTCAAAGAAGCCGAGGCGCAGCGCTCCAAGGCGATCCCCTGGTACACCGCCGCGCGCGACCACCTCGAGCTCGCGATCACGATCGAAGAGGAGGCCGAGTTCATCGCCTGGTCCTCCGAGCTCGCGACCAAGGTCGCCGTGTTCTTCGAGGACTGGAAGGCCGCCTACGATCACCTGACCAAGGCGATCGAGCTGGGCAAGCCCACGGGCGAGCGCCTGGCTCGCTGGCGCGAGTTCCAAGCCGCCTTGCGTCAGAAGGTCGGCCCGGACTACTAGGAGCGATTCTGCCCAGGGGGACCCGTGGGCCCCCTTATGACTCCTAGTCCTCCCTGAGGACCGCTGCTACGCTGTCCTCATGGGACGTTCCCCCTTGTCGGGCCGTGCTCGTCAGCTCAGCCTGCTCGAGCTCCTGGTCGCGATCGCGATCCTCTCGCTGGTGCTGCTCTCCTTCGCGAGCACGCTGGTGCTGAGCGCGTCCATGGACGCGGTGGCCCGCGAGCGGAACGCCGCGACCGAGGCCGCCATGTCCGAAATGGACGAGGTGCTCGCCCTGGCGTGGGACGACATGCCCGCCAAGCACAACGAGGAGTTCGACGTCAGCCTGACCCGCGACGGCGCCACCCTCCTCCCCCCGGCGACCGCGCTGACCCGGCCCGGGCAGATCCTGGTCGAGGACCTCCCCGTCACCGACCTGCGCCGCGTCACGGTCCGGGTCCGCTGGCACAGCAAGATCAACTCGGACCTCGAAGTCGCCCTCCAGACTCACGTCTCCGTGCACTGACAGGTGGAGCCCTCATGATCCAGGACCAGGTCGAGCAGGAGCGGAGCGGGCGGGAGCGCGGCGGGGCCTTGATCCTCGTCCTGATCACCCTGGCGGTGGTCGCGGTCCTCGTGGAGGGGATCGTCGCCAGCAGCCGGCGCGAGACGGTCTCGACCACGGTCACGACCGACCGGGTCCAGGCCTTCTACTGCGCCAAGGCCGGCGTCCACGCGGCCGCCCATGACCTCGGGCTCAACGGGAGCGGCGACGGCCACGTCAGCGGCAACGTCAGCCGGACCGACTACGACCGGGTCGTGCCGGGGGCCGACGCCTACGACGAGCGCGCTCGCAAGGCGGGCAGCGACGGCTACCCCGACTTCAGCGACGACGCCTTCTTCCTCGCCCAGCCCGACGGCTACTACGAGGCGCGCGTCTCCGCCGTCGACGCCGACACCAAGCGGGTCATGGCCAAGGCCAAGTGGCAGCGCGAGATCTCGCTGCTCGAGGGGGTCGTCACCCGCCAGGCGGCGGGCTTTCACCCCTTCAAGTGGGCGGCCTTCAGCGACAAGGGCCTCGAGGTCGTCGACAGCGGCGGTCTGTTCGGGCTCGGCTTTGGCGGCGTGGACGGCTACAGCAGCAAGGCCTCAGGGAAGGACTACGGCGCCTGGGAAGACCTCGCCAAGTGGCAGGACACCGAGGTCACCAATCCCCTCACCGGCAAGCCCTACAAGATGCTCTTCGTGGACAAGGCGGGCCCGATCCGCTCCAACGAGGGGATTCACATCAGGGGGAAGCACAACGGCTACCTCGGCGACGTCACCCCCGGCCCGGGCGCCAAGGTCACGATCGACAATCCGAGCAAGAGCTACGTGACCGGCTCGATCGACGACGCCGAGACGCCTCAGCACAACCCCACCCCGACCTGGACCCTCCCCGACCCGAGCGAGGTCGTGAACAGCCACGACAAGAGCACCGAGGTCGGCGGGATCCCCGGCTACGGGGGGAAGCTCGTGCGCGACGACTGGACGGACTGGTTCAAGACCCCCGTCGTGCTCGAGCCCAAGGACGGCAAGAGCAAGTTCGTGTTCGACTCGCTCCACTACGAGAACCTCAACTCGCTGGTCGTGCGCGGGACGGCCGCCGACACGATCGAGATCTACATCACCGGGGGCGAGAAGCAGAGCGACGACCCGAGCGTGGTGTTCAAGAACCACGCCTCGCTCTTCCTCGAGCACGGCGGCTCCAAGAAGGACGGGCTGCCGACGGTCAAGATCTACAACGTCGGCAAGATGGTCGTCACCAAGACCATGGGCTTCAACGCCAAGCCGCCCAAGGCGATCAAGGACATCGAAGACCTGATGAAGTCGGTGATCTTCAAGCCCATGGGTCCGCCCAGCAACGTGCAGTACTACTCCAACTACGTGAGCGACCTCAGCGACCCCCTCGACAACGGGGTCCAGATCGACGGCTCCGGCCTCCCCCCGCTCAAGGACACCCTCGCGGCCGCCGAGTGGCTCAAGCAGAACGTGCTCAAGGCCGGCTCCTTGACCCTCAAGGAGGTCGCCGACATCACCAAGGTCCACGCCAAGGCCAAGCTCTACGCGACCCACGACACCAAGGCCTCGCTGGCCGTCTACGCGCCGGAGTCGCGGATCTACACCTCCGGGCGCGTCATGGGCGCCCTGGTCGGCAAGTACGTCGAGGTCAACGAGGGGAGCAAGATCAGCTACGACACCGACCTCTCCGAGATCTCGGCCGACGCGGTGGAGGGCTCGACCTACTCGGTGACCGTCCTGCGCGAGCTGCGCTGAGCCGCCGCCCCCTCGGTGCGCCCCCTCTCCCTCCTCTTCGCGCTGCTCGGCGCGCTCCTCGCGCTCCCGAGCTGGGCTGGCCCGAGTGAGCTCGAGCGGAAGCTCGAGCAGCAGATCGCTGCCTTCCAGGCGGGGTCACTCAGCGGGGAGGACCTGCGCCGCGAGCTGATCGCGGAGGGGAGCGAGGTGTTCCCGCTCGTGCTCGAGGCCGCCCCCAGCGCGCGCGGCCCCGTGCGCGGCGTGCTGCTGCGCGCGCTGCTCCAGCTCGACCGCAAGCGGGGCGAAGCTGCCCTCCTCGAGCTGACCCGCGACCGCTTCCTCTACGCGGCCGCCCTCGACGCCCTCGCCGAGGAGGGCGGCCCCGACCTGCTCGAGCCCTTGCTCGAGCTCCTCGACGTGGAGAGCCCCGCCCGGTCCAAGGCGCGCCTGGCGCTGATCGCGCTGGCGCGGCGGACCCGCACCGAGCGGCGGCTGGTGGAGGCCCTTGAGCTGCGGGTCCGCAAGGCCGTCGAGCTCAAGGCCTGGAGCGTCGGCTTCAACGAAGCGCTCGGCCTGCTGCTCGAGCTGGAGCGCTACCGCTGCGTCAAGGTCGTGCGGGACTGCCTGCAGGAGCGCCCCCTGCGCCCGGCGGCCCTCAACGGCCTGGCGCGCCTCGTGCCCGAGGACGGGGAGCTGGAGGGCGAGGGCTGGGAGAACTGGCGTCAGCTCTGCGCGGCCCTCGAGGCTCTCCTGGCGCGCCCCGTCGAGCTGAGCGGGCTCGAGCAGTGCCAGGTGCTCAACGCCCTGCGCAGCGTCGGGACCCTCTCGCAGCTCCCGGCCCTGATCCGCTACGGAGCGTCCGACCCGAGCCAGTCCTGCCGCGACCTGCTCGAGGACGCCCTCGAGGACCTCTCGGGCCTCGAGCAGCCGACCCTCGACCACTGGCGCGCCTACTGGACGAAGGTCGAGCCGATCTGGGAGCGCTACCCCGAGCTGCTCGACCAGGTCAGCAACCAGGGCGAAGAGCAGGCGCTCGCGGCGCTGGGCCAGCTGCGCTACGTGCGCAACCGCCGGACCATGGCCGCGATCGAGCTTCGCCTCTCAGAGCCCGTCGGCGAGCGCCTCCTGCTCGGCTTCGTCGAGCTCCTGGTCGAGCTGGCGCTGCCGAGGACCAACGACCTGCTCGACGCGATCGCGCGCAACTCGGGAGCGACCCCCGCCGTGCTGAAGCAGGTCGAGTGGGCCCGCGGCTTCTTCCGCGACGCGCCCGACCCGCCGCCCGGCGAGCGGCGAATGCGAGCGCTCCCCCGCCGCCGCGCCCAGGCGCGCAGCCGCCCGCCCCAGCAGATCCTGATCGCGGGCGAAGGCCTGGCTGACTCCGACGCGCGCGCGGGCGTGTTCGAGCCGCCGCCCGCTCCGAGCCCCAAGGCCCAGGCGACGCCCGCGCCGGGGCCGCCTCCGGGCGAGTCCCTGCTGCGCCTGCCGCGCGGTCGAGAGTGGTTCCTGGTCCTGGTCGGCGTGGCGGGGTTGCTGGTGGTGGTCCTGGCCCTGATCCCCGCCAAGGACTCCAAGAAGGTCGGCCTGCTCACGCGCCCCGAGGAGCGCGAGGACAGCCAGCAGGCCCGCCTCGAGGCCTACCTCGAGCAGAAGATGCTCGAGGGCAACCGCAACGTCGCGTTGCACGGCGACGAAGAGGAGGAAGAGGAGATCCTGGCCGACTTCGAGGCCGGCCTCTCGCTCCTGGCCGGCGAGGAGCTGGCTGGCGTCGAGGACGCCCCCGCCTCGGGGGTGCTGGTGCAGCCCGCGAGCGGCTTTCAGAGCTCGGCCAGCAAGGCGATCCAGGCCGCGGCCTCGGCCCAGACGGTCGCGGTCAGCTTCACGGGCGCCCCGCTCCCGGCCACCCCTCCGGCGCCCGCGCCGGAGCCAGAGCCCCCGGCCGCGGAGCCGGCCCCTGCTCCGACGCCCGCTCCCGTCGAGGTCGCAGCCCAGGCCCAGACCGTGGTCGCGGCCGCCGGCTCGCCCCCCGAGGCGCCTGGGGCTCCACCCGCGTCGCTCGAGGGTGGGCCGCTCGAGGACGCGGCGCTCGAGGCTCAGTGGCAGCGCATGCTCTCCCGCCTCCAGCGCCTGGAGGGCTCCGTGTCCTGGATCGGGACCCGGCTCAGCTCCCAGCCAGACCGGCTGCAGGCCGTGTTCGACAGCGACGACTGGGTCCCCTTCCCCAACGCGCTGGAGGAGCTGAACGCGATCCGACCCATGGTCGACGAGGTCCAGGCGGTCCTGGCGCCCCTCGTCCTGAGCGAGAAGCGGCTCGAGGCGGACCAGCCCGACCTGCTCTCGATGTCGATCGTCCCTGACCTCGAGGACGACGAGGAGGGCGCGAGCCCGGCGCCTCCGCCCGCAGCGACCCCGCGCAAGCGCCTGGACGGGCGTCGCTGGGAGGAGCTCCGCGCCGGCCTGACGGGGCTGGGCGGAGACCTCGAGCGCTTGTGGGTCGTGCTGGAGGGCACCAAGCAGCCGCTGCAGCTCTTCCAGGCCGGCGGCAGCCTCGCGGCGCTCTCGGCCCAGCTGGACGGGCTGCGCGAGCGGATCCAGTCGATCCGGGTCGCAGTGAGCGGCTTCCCCGGCGAGCTGGTGTTCTTCGACGCCCTGGCGGATCACCAGCGCGCCCCCAGCGCGGCGAGCGGCGTCCCCTGGCTGGTCGGGCGCGACCCCAGCCCCGCTCAGTGGACCAACATGCTCCAGTCCCTCGGCGGCCTGGCCCAGCAGATCGTGCGCGTGGAGGTTCTGACCCTGCTCGCGCGCGCCACGCCCCAGGTCCTCTTCGCGCGCGATCCGGCGGGCGCCACCTGGGCGCAGGCGCTGGCCGGCCTGGTCAAGCTCCGCCCGCTCCTCGAGCAGGTGCGGCTCACCTTGCCCAGCGAGGAGCTGATCGCCTTCCAGCGCGACCAGGACGCGGCGGTCATGACCCTGATGCCTGGCGACCTCGAGGACTTCGAGGCCGACGAAGAGCCGCGGCCCGAGGCGGCGCCCGCCGACGAGGGCGAGCGTTGGTTGGCCGCGCTGCGCTCGGCCGCCCAGCTGCAAGGCGTCCTGCGCGAGCTGTGGGTCAGCCCTCAGCCCGGCGACGAGCCTCAGCCCTGGGTCCGCCAGAAGGGCCTGACCCCGGCCCTCGAGGAGCTGCGCGCGGGCGCCCCCTGCGCGCGGCTGGCGGCCGAGCTGGTCAACGCGCGCACGCCGGTGGTGCTCTACGAGCGCGGGGCGGACGCCTCCGCGGAGCGGGGCGCCCTGCCCGAGGGCGCCCACACCGCGGCCTGGGAGCGCCTGCCGGCCGCCCTGGCCGACCTCTCCCCTGCCTTGGCGAAGCTCGTGATCCTCCGCCCCGGCGGCGAGAGCAGCACGCTCATGGCGGACCCGGAGCTCGGCGCCCAGGGGCTGTGGCAAGCCCTCCAGCACCTGGGGCACGCCCAGGTCGTGCGGATCGAGGCCCACCTGCACGGCCTCCCGGGTCAGGTCGTCTACGAGGCGCCGATCCCGGCCGAGGGCGGCCTGCGCCAGCGCCTCGCCGAGCTGCGCCCGCGCGAGCTGGTGGCCGAGCTGCACGTCCCCGCCGGCCACCGGATCCCCCTCGCCGCCGACGACCTCGAGCTCGCCCTGACGCAGCTCAGCGACCTCTACCCCGTCCTGGCGCGCGTGCTGGCGGACGGCAAGAACGTCTACGAGCAGGCGCCGAGCGAGAGCCTCCAGGCTCCGCGGGAGCCGGTGCGCCCCGCGCCGAGCAGCGCGGCGCTCTCGGCGCCTGCGCCGCGAGACCCTCAGCAGGACCCCGACTGGCAGCGGGTCTCGGCGGCCTTGGCGAACGCCGGCCGCACGGCCGAGGCGATCCTGGCGCGGATCGGCGGAGAGGAGCGCCGCCTCGCGCCTGCCGCGGCGAGCGCCGCGCTGCTCGCGTCCTGGTCCGAAGTGGAGCGAGTCGCGCTCCAGCTGCCGGGGGTCAAGACGCCCATGGTCTTGCTCGAGCGCCAGGCCCCCTCGCTCCTCGACCGACGCTGGAGCCAGCTCTTCGCCTCGCTGGAGGGCCTCGGGGACCAGCTCACCGACCTGGTCGCCGAGCTCGAGGGCGGCGCCCCCCGCGCCCGCTGGACCCGCACGGGCGACCTGCCGCTCCGCCACTACCTGACCGGCCTCCAGGCCAACCGCGCCCGCGTGTCGCGCGTGCTAGCCCGCCTGGACAGCTCGCCCAACGACCTCCTCCTCTACAGCGGCCAGGAGCCCGGCAGCCGCCGGCGCGCGGCCCCCGGCCAACGCAGCTCGCGCAACCTCGTGACCAGCCGCGGCAGCTCGCGCCAGAGCCTCAGCTCGCGCCAGGCGCTCAGCGGCCGCAGCCTGCCCAGCCAGCGCAGCGCCCGCGACATGGACGTCGGCTGGAAGGAGCTCCAGGGCGCGATCCAGCGCATGCGCCCCCTGCTCGACCGCTTCGAGGTGTGCCTCAGCGACCGCTCGGACACCTACGAGGCGGTCTACGTCGAGGGCGGCGACTTCGCGGCCGCCCTCGAGCGCCTCAACGGCATGCGCCCGCGCCTGGAGTCGGTGCGGCTGGTGTTCCAGCCCATGACCCTCTTCCAGCGCTTCCAGGTCTAGCGGTCAGCGCACGGGGAGCTGGCTGAGGCTGACCTCGACCACGCCCACGCCGTGGCCGCCGTGATAGTTCCCGCCGCTGAGCCAGGCGAAGCCGCCCTCCCAGCGCTCATGGTCGCGCCAGTGACCGGCCCACAGGCCGTTGGCGGACCACAGCGTCTCTTCGCCGCGCAGGAGCTCGCAGCTCCAGCCGCGGCGCTTCAGGCTCAGGACGACGTCAAGGGGGCCCTGCCGGCGCGGGAGGTCCACCCGCGGCCCCAGCTCGAACACGCCCTTGGCGCCGGGGGAGATCGAGACCCGCGCGTCGCGCTGGTCGTTGATCAAGCGCAGGCAACCCTGGATCCGCTTCGCCCCGAACACCAGGGTCAACCAGATCGCGTGGCGCTCGAGGTCGTTGGGGTCGGTGCGCGGCTTGTCGTCCGCCTTGAGCCCCAGCTCGCAGCTGAAGCCGCCCTCGGCGGGCAGCCCCGCGGCGGCGGCTCCTTCCCAGCGGG
This sequence comes from uncultured bacterium, assembly GCA_937911525.1. Taxonomy (GTDB): domain Bacteria; phylum Planctomycetota; class J058; order J058; family J058; genus NORP233. Next base: position 1,938 of record CALDQK010000610.1, on the reverse strand, counting down.
CCGAGCGCTCGACCTTCACGTCGCGCACGCGAAAGCGCAGCTCGCAGGGGGCCACCAGCGGGGGCTGACCGAACACGCCCTCGCGCCGATTGTCGCCCGCCTGGCGCGGCTCGAAGCGCCAGGCCCCGGCCGCGTTCGCGAGCGAGGGGTCGACGCGCCGGACTTCGATCCCGCGCTGGCCCCGTCCTGCGGCGAGGGTGAAGGTCGCGCCGGGCACGACCTGCGCGCGGCGGTCGGGGCGGTTGCCGACCTCGGTGTCGACGTCGTCGAGGCCGCCGCCTGCGTGTTGGAGCAGCCCCATTCCGCCGAGCGAAGGCCGGGGCGAGGGGGTCGGGGTCGGCGAGCCGGCGGGAGTCGCGCCAGCCAGCGGGCTGGCGCTCGGCCTCGCGCTCGGCGCGACGCTCGGGGAGGCCGCCGCTTGCTCTTGACCGCCACGAGGCGCGAGCGCCGCCAGGGCGGCCAGCCCGCCGACGAGCAGCACGCCCGCGATCGCCAGCGGCGCCCGCGAGGGCGGCGCCCCGACCACGACGCCCCCGGGCTCGGGCGGAGGCGCCAGTCGAGCCGAGGGGGAGCGCCGCTGCGCTGGCACGTAGTCCCCGCTCCCCCCGCTCGGCGAAGCCCCGCCGCCAGATCGGGCGGGCTGCGCGGGGCGCTCCTCGAGCGCGCGCAGGGTCGCCTCGACCGCGCTCAGCAGCTCGCTCGCCGTCTGGTAGCGGTCGCCCTGCTCCTTGGCCATGCAGCGCAGGATCAGCTCCGCGACCGGGTCGGGCAGCCCCGGCTCGTGCTGGCGTGGGTCGGGCGTGGGCTCGAGCAGGACGGCCGACACGATCTGGAAGGCGCTCGCGCCCTTGAAGGGCGCGTGCCCGGTCAGCATGTGGAACAGGCTCGCGCCCAGGGCGTAGACGTCGGAGCGGACGTCGACCTCCTCGCCGCCCGCCTGCTCGGGGGCCATGAAGGTCGGCGTGCCGAGCAGGACCCCGGTCTGGGTCATGCGGTCGGCGCCGTCCTGGGAGCGGGCCAGGCCGAGGTCCCCCAGCTTGGCCGCGCCGTCCGCGCCGATGAACAGGTTGGCCGGCTTGATGTCGCGGTGGACCAGCCCCGCCGCCTCGATCGCGACCAGGCCGCGCGCGCAGTCGCGCACGATCTCGAGCCCGCGCCGCGGCGGGAGCTTGCCCCCGTGCTTGCGGGTCAGCTGCTCGGCGTCGCCGCCCTCGAGGAACTCGAGGGCCATGTAGGGGCGCCCCTGCCACTGGCCCGCGCGCAGGAGCGTGATCACGTGGGGGCTGCTGACGGCCGCCGCGGTGCGGGCTTCGCGCAGGAAGCGCTGGATCGACTCCTCGTCGCCCACGACCGAAGGGCTGATCACCTTGAGCGCGACCTCGCGCCCCAGCGGCTGCTCGCGCGCGCGGAACACGGCGCCCATGCCGCCCTCGCCGAGCTTCTCCTGGATCTCGAAGTCGTCGATCTGCGCGGGGACCCCGGCCGGGACCGGAGGACGCAAGACGCCCGAGGCCTCGCCCTCGCTCAGGTGGACGGTCTTCTGCTCCGCCAGGCTGGCCGGAGGCTGCGGCGGGACCGGTGGCTGCGGCGGGACCGGTGGCTGCGGCGGGACCGGTGGCTGCGGCGGGACCGTGGCGGGATCAGCCGGGAAGGCGGTCTCGATCACCGAGAGCTGCTTGCTCAGCGCGTTGACCGTGCGCTGCGCGAGCAGCCCCTCTTCGACCAGGACCTCGCTCAGCGGGCGAGACTCGCGCTCGGCGCGGGCCTGGGCTGCCTGCCCCTCCTCGGGGGTGAAGAGGGACTTGCTCAGGGCGAGCTCGAGCAGGGCGGCGCCGTCCACGAGCCTCAGGGCACCTGGGCTTCGCGCGAGAAGAGCTTCATCTCGAGCCCCGAGCGCTGGAACACGACCTTGATCTCACGAACCATGCTCTGCAGGCC
>CALDQK010000609.1 GCA_937911525.1 uncultured bacterium | reverse complement strand
GCGCCCTCTACGTGCTGGACAAGACGGGCTACGTCCGCTGCTACGCGGCGGACGGGCGCCCCCTCTTCGAGGCGCGCACCCCCGCCGTGGCGGACGGGACCTCCTCGGCGCTGTGCTGGCACCCCGCCGGCCGGATCCTGGTCGCTGACAGCCACTACGGGCGAGTCCTGGTCTACGACGAGGAGCTGCGCCTGCTCGACGCCTGGGGCGAGCACGGGCGCGAGCCGGGGCGCTTCATGCTGCTGACGGGGATCGCCGCCAGCGAGGACGGGCGGGTCTACGTCAGCGACCAGGGCGACGACGTGGCGAGGATCCAGGTGTTCTCGCTCGCAGGCGAGCGGCTGGGCGGCTTTGGGCGCTGGGGGGATCAGCCAGGCGAGCTCAAGCGCCCGATGAACCTCGCGATCCAAGGGGAGCGCTTGGCCGTCGCGGACGCGCTCAACCATCGCGTGCAGCTCTTCGACCTGGAGGGCCAGTGGCTGGCCAGCTACGGGGGTCTCGGCGAGCGCCTGGGCGAGCTGAAGTACCCCTACGGGGTGTCCTTCGTGGGCGAGCGGCTCTGGGTGGCGGACTTCGGCAACAATCGGCTCCAGCTCCTCGACGCTGAGGGGGGGTGCCAGTCCTGGTTCCAGGGGGCGGGCCGCGAGGTGGGCGGGCTGGCCTGCCCCTGGGGGCTCCTGGCCGCTGATGGTCGGCTCTTCGTGACCGACGGGGCCAACGATCGGGTCTACGAGCTCGATCCGAGCGCGCTTCCGCAACGTTAGGGCCTCTCGCTAGCGTCTCGCATGGGTCGCGCCGCTGAGCCGGGTGAAGCCCATCGCCCTTCACAATTCGGGAATTGGGGGCCCTCGGGAGGGCTACGTCCTTTGCCACGAAGGCACTTAGGGCGACGCCACCCTGCTCAGGCCATCCGGTCGAAGAGTTGCACTGGCATGGGCCAATCCTCTGGAAGGGATCCCATGACACGTACTCTCGGTCTGCCTGCGCTCCTCCTCGCGCTCCCCCTCCTGACCGGCAGCCTCGTCGCGTGCAGCGGCGGCTCGGGCGGCAACAGCTTCGGCACCGCGATCGCGGCCAGCCTCAAGGACTCGACCCGCGCCGACCTCTCGGGGCAGGACTCGGTCTTCACCGGCACGCTCGGCTCCGGCACCTCCTTCACCTTTCCAGCCGTGAAGGGGCAGAGTTACTTCATTCACCTCGAGACCACCGACGCCGACGACCAGGTCGTGTTCGAGTTCGGCGGCGAGAACGGCGAGGGGCTCAAGTCGAAGACGCTCGACCACGGCGAGACCTACCAATACGACCACACGGCCAAGAGCATGCACGTGATCGTGATCATGCGTCCGCGCAACCCGTTCGACACCGATATCGGGATCAGCAAGGTCACGGTCGTGGGCACCGGCAACTTCGCCGACGACAAGGTGCACGTGAACTTCATCGTGGCTGGCAAGCACACCGGGCTGGGGGTCAACGGCGACCTCGTAACCACCGGCGACCGGGCGGCCTTCACCGACGCGCTAATGCAGAAGGTCCAGACCCACTTCGCCCAGACCGGGATCTCGATCAGCTACGAGGGCTTCAGCTACACGGCCGACCAGGTCAAGTCGGCCAACGCCAGCCTGATCGGCCCCGACGACCAGGCGACCTGCGCCGCGGGCGAGTCGGCGGGCGGCAGCGGCTTCGAGGTCGTCGAGCGCGCTGGCCTCGACGCCTGGGGTGAGCTGGGCTTCGCCGAGACCGACCCCAACTTCGACCGCGGGCACGGGATCAACGTGTTCCTGATCCACCACTTCACCAACGACGGCACCGTGGGCCTCAGCCCGCGTCCGGGCTACCTGGTGGGGAAGGGCGCCGACACCGCGCTCTGCGTGGCGAGCTTCCTCCAGCAGGGCAGCACCCTGATCCCGCGCACGGTCGACGACATGGCGCTCGTGACGGCGCACGAGATCGGCCACTTCCTCGGCCTGCTCCACACCACGACCTTCACGCCCGATCCGCTCAACCCGACCGAGGCGATCGACGACGGCGTCAAGGACACGCCCAAGTGCGACGTCACCCAGGACTTCAACGGCGACGGTCGCGTGGGGGTCGGCGACGGCTGCCCCGACGAGACGAACATCATGTTCTATCAGTCGAACACGGGCACCCAGAACATCTTCACGCCCGACCAGAGCGCGATCATGCGCCAGCTGCTGAGCCTGCAGGAGCACTGATTCTCTGGGGGGGGCTGCGCCCCCCCAGACCCCCCATCTTTGGGCTCGGGAGGTTCGGCCGCGTCTTGCGCTGCGGGAGGTGCTGCCTGCCACGCCAGGACATTTGGAGCGCGCAAGCCGACTTACCCTCACCTCCCTCTGAGGCGCGAGTTAAGAGCGCCTCGACAGGGCGTGTTGCACGGTTGCCTTTGTTTGCGACAGGGGCTCGGGAGGTTCGGCCGCGTCTTGCGCTGCGGGAGGTGCTGCCTGCCACGCCAGGACATTTGGAGCTCCCCCCTTTGGGCTCGGGAGGTTCGGCTGGAGTGCGGCTCAGCCGCGCAACGCGGCGCCGAGCGCAGCGAGCCAGGCCAGCCCGAAGGCCACCGTCAGCAGCCCGCCCAGGCAGTTGAGCTGGGCCGGCCAGGCTGGAGTCTCCTCGGGCGTGGGGCCGGGCTCGGGCGTGATCAGCGGGAGCAGCGCTTGCCCGAGGTAGCCGTTGGGCAGCGGGAGCAGGTTGAAGGCGAGGAACTTGGTGCACCACACGCCGACCAGGGGCGCGAGGCCGCCGCGCTGCAGCTCGCCGAGCGCGCCGCGCACGAGGGGGGCGCCGACCTCGACCGGGGCAAGCGCCCCTCCCACGAGCTGCGGCAGCGCGCCCAGGAAGGAGTCGAGGAAGCGGCTCGGGCCCAGCAGGAGGGCGCCGGCGAGGGCGAGCGTCAGCAGGGGCAGCAGGGCGATCAGCAGCGCGGGGCCTCGAGGAAGCTCGCTCCAGGGGACGCCTGGCATCCCCTCCGGCGCGCGCAGGAGAGCGCCGGTAGGGATCGCGCGCAGCGAGAGCGTGAACCCGGGGCGCACCTCTCGCCGCCACAGCTCCGGCCCGAAGAAAAGCACGAACTCGAGGGGATGCGCGCCCAGCCGGAACAGCGCCACCGCCTGGATGGCGTTGACCCCGATCAGGATCACGAGCGCCGCCGCGTAGAGGAGGAGAAAGGCGCTGATCAGAGGGGCCTCTCGGCGTGCTGGGTGTGCATGAGGGTCGCTCCCGGGGCTCGGGCCGCCGCAAGTCTATTCTCCTGCAGCCCGCGTCGCAGGCGGGCCCCCTGCCGAGGCGCAGCGAGTAAGCTCCGCCTCTCCCTGAGCGGAGCAGACGGAGCGGTCGGGTGGAGGAGAGCTGGAAGGACCCCGTCGTCGCGCGGCGCGAGGCGATCGCTGGGCTGACGACCTTCCTCACGATGTCCTACATCGTGGTCGCCAACCCGCTGATCCTCGGTCAGGCCGGCCTCGAGGTCTCGGCGGTCGTGACCGCCACCGTGTTGGCGGCGGCGCTGGGCTCGATCCTGATGGGCCTGGTCGGACGCCTGCCCTACGCCCTGGCGCCCGGCATGGGCCTCAACGCCTTCTTCACCTACGACCTCGTCCTGCGGCACAAGGTGACCCCCGAGCAGGCGCTGGGGCTCGTGACCTGGTCGGGGATCCTGTTCGTGATCCTGAGCGCGACGCCGCTCCGGCGGGAGGTCGCGCGCGCGATCCCGCAGCACCTGCGCGGGGCGGTCGGGGCCGGGATCGGCCTCTTCCTGGCCTTCATTGGGCTCAAGAGCGCCGGCCTGATCGTCGATCACCCCGCGACCCTGGTCTCGCTGGGCACCCTCGATCGCCGCCACGTGATCTTCCTGGTCGGCCTGCTCGTCGCGGCGGGGCTCTACCGCCAGCGCAAGCCCTACGCCTTCCTGGTCGCGATCGTGGGCGCCACCGCGTTGGCCTTCGTGCTGGGGCGGCCGGAGCACCTGAAGCCCCACGAGTGGGCGAGCATGCCCGCCCAGCTGAGCAGCCCGCCCGACCTCTCGCTCCTGCTGCGGGCCGACCTGAGCGGCGCCGTGAGCTCGGCGCTGCTGGCGCCCCTGGTCACCCTCTTCTTCACCGACCTCTTCGACTCGCTCAGCACCTTCCTGGGCGTGAGCGAGGCGGCGGGGCTCGTTGACGAGCAGGGCGAACCCCTCGGCTTGGATCGGGCGCTGGCCGTCGACGCGCTCGCGACGCTGGGCTCCGGCCTGGTCGGGACCTCGCCCGCGACGACCTATATCGAGAGCACCGCCGGGATCGAGGCCGGCGGTCGGACCGGGCTGACGGCGGTCGTGGCCGGCCTGGCCTTCCTGCCGCTGATGTTCTTCAGCCCCCTGGTGGGGATCGTGCCGGCCTTCGCGACGGCGCCGGTCCTGGTCCTGGTCGGGGCGCTCATGACCCGCGGCTTCTCGGGCGAGCGGCCCTTCGAGGAGCAGCTGCCCGCCTTCGCGACCTTGGCGCTGATCCCGCTCACCTTCAGCATTACGACCGGGATCCTCTGGGGCTTGATCCTGCATCCGATCTGCTTCCTCATGGCCCGACGCGAGCGCGAGGTCCGCCCGATGGGCTGGGTGCTCCTCGTGGTGTCGGTGACCCTCCTGATCGCCGAGAAGGGCGTCTCATGAACAGCCAGAGCACGAGCGACGCGAGCCAGGGCGAGAGCCTGGACGAGGGCCTGAGCTGGCTGGCCGGCGCCGGCGAGCCCGCTGCGCTGAGCGTCACGATCGAGGTCCCGCCTCCCGGCGGCGCCGGCGTCACGCGCACCCCCGCGCCTCCGAGCCCCGCCCCGGAGGGCGAGAGCCAGGGCGAGAGCGCGTCCGCGGGTGACGACCCGACCCGACCAGAGCTCGGCCGCTACGACGTGATCGAGACCCTCGGGCAGGGCGGCATGGGGGTCGTCTACCTGGCCAAGGAGGGCAACCTCCGCCGCAGCGTGGCCCTCAAGTGCACCCACAGCAGCCGGGTCGACGCCGACTCGCTCAAGCGCTTCGTGCTCGAGGCCCAGATCACGGCTCAGCTCGAGCACCCGGGGATCGTGCCCGTCTACGCGCTCGAGCTCGCCAACGACGGCACCGTGGCCTACAGCATGAAGCGGATCGAGGGCCGCGAGCTGGCGGACGAGATCGCGGCCCTGCGCGAGCTCTTCGCGCGCGAGGGCCACAGCCGCGCCTTCCGCCGCCAGCGCCGCTCGCTCCTGGACCGCTTCGTGCGCGTGTGCGAGGCGGTCCACTACGCCCACGACCACGGGGTGACCCACCGCGACCTCAAGCCCGCCAACATCATGCTCGGCGATCACCACGAGGTCTACGTGGTGGACTGGGGCCTGGCCAAGGTGGGACCCGAGGAGGCGGGCGAGGAGCTCGACCTCTCGGCCCTCAGCGACGCCCCGATCGACACTCGGACCCAGGGCGGCGACCTGCGCGGGACGCCCCTCTACATGTCGCCCGAGCAGGCCTCGTGCGACCACGACCGGGTCGGCCCGGCCAGCGACATCTACGCCCTGGGGCTGATCCTGTTCGAGCTGCTCTACCTGCGCTTCGGCCGCCACGCGACGACCTTCGTCGAGGCGATCGAGAAGGGGCGCCAGAACGTGCTCGAGCCGCCGCCGCGGGCGCTCGACACCTCCCAGGAGCTGCGCGCGATTATCGCCAAGGCGACCCAGAAGCGCGGCGAGGATCGCTACGCCTCGGCGGCGGACCTCGCCCACGACGTGCGCAGCGTCCTGCGCGGCGAGGAGACCACGGCCCTGCCGGATCGCGGGCTGCGCAAGCTGCGCCGCTGGATGAGCCAGCACCCGCACCTCGTCGGCTGGCTGATCCTGCTCGGCGTCGCGACCAGCGCGGGCGGGGCGATCTACAGCACCGTTCAGCGCCGCGTCGAGCGGGCCAAGGCCCTCGCCCAGGCCGAGGCGCGCGAGCGGGCCCTGGGGGCGCTCAACGCGAGCACGGCCCGTCACGCCGCGCTCCTCTCGCTCTACATGAGCGAGCTCGGCGGCGAGGTCCACGCGATCGCCGCGAGCACCGAGGAGCTGCTGCGCCTCGACAAGCCGATGGGGCTGGGGCCGATCCCGGCGGCGCCGGCGGCCTTCGTGACCGAGGGCGGGGTGCCCACGGCGACGCGCGCCGAGCGCTATGGGAACCGCATCATCTCGCTCGAGGTCCCGGTCGGCTTCGCCCCGCCCGGAGGCGAGAAGGACCTGCCCTTCCTGGGCGGCCTGACCAAGCGCCTGCGCGCGCCCTTCCTCCCGGCGGGCGCGAACCCCGTGACCCGCGCGGGGGTCCTGCGCGGGGACTCGGCGATCGAGTGGACCTACGTCGCGCTGGAGGAGTCGGGGGCGATCGTGCTCTTCCCCGGGACCCGAGGCGACTGGGACGCGGACTACGACCCCCGCCAGAAGCCCTGGTATCGGGCGGCGGCGGAGGGCTTCGCCAAGCGCGGCGCCTTGCAGACCTGGAGCAAGCCCTACGTGGACGGCATGGGCCAGGGCCTGGTCGTGACCTGCGGACACGTGGTCCTCGACCCCGAGGGCAAGTTCGCCGGCGTCGCGGGCCTCGACGTGACCCTGTTCCGCGTGGCGGGTCGCCTGGCCGCCCTCGAGGAGCTCCCCGGCTTTCGCCGGGCCGTCTTGATCGGCGAGAAGGGCTTGGAGCTGGCCTCCAGCTCGGGGCAGGTCAAGGGCGAGCTGCCCGAGCACCCCGACGCGGCGCGGATCGCCAACTCGGCCCGCGACGGGCACCTCCAGCGCGGCGGCCTGCTCGTGAGCTGGTGTCGCCTGCCCCACCACGGCTGGACGGTGGTGACCGAGGTCCAGGAGTCGGAGCTGATCGCCGCCTTCTAGGCTGTCTCCTGGGCCGCCTCCTGGGGCGCGCCGCGGACCATGAAGTAGACCGCAGGGACGACCAGCAGGGTGAAGGCCGTCGAGACGGTGAGTCCAAAGATCAGCGCCCACGCCAGCCCTGAGAAGATCGGGTCGAGCGTGATCGGCCAGGCGGCCAGCAGGGCGGTGCCAGCCGTGAGCAGGATCGCGCGGGTTCGCACGGCGCCCGCCCGGATCAACGACTCGCGCAGGGTGGTGCCGCGGGCCTCCTCCTCCTGGACGAACTCGATCAGGAGGATCGCGTTGCGGGTCGCGATCCCGGCCAGGGCGATCATGCCGATCATGCCGGTCGCGGTGAAGTAGACCGGGTCGAGCACCCCGCCGATCTGCTCGGCCGCGACCAGGTTCAGCAGCCAGAAGCCAGGCACGATCCCGATCACGGTCAGGGGGATCGCGACCAGCAGCACCAGGGGGAGCAGGTAGCTGCCGGTCTGGTAGATCAGCAGCACGTAGATCCCGAGCACGGCCACGGCGAAGGCGATCCCGAGGTCGCGGAACACCTCGAGCGTGATCTTCCACTCGCCCTCGCCGGCCCACTCGATCTCGTAGCCCCTCAGGGCAGGGTCGCCGGCGACCCGCTCCTGAAGCGAGAGGACCGCCTCGGCGGGGGTGGCGCCCGCCGTCTCGCCGAACACGTAGGCGACCGGCTCCAGCTGCTTGTGGAAGATCGGCTGGTCGACCCGCGTCTCGCGCAGCCGGCCCAGCTCGCGCAGGGGGACCATGCCCTCGGCCCCGGCCACGTCGAGGGCCAGCAGGTCCTCGGGGCGCTGGCGTGAAGCGCGGGGGAGCCGCGCGACGACCTCCAGGGGCGTGACCTCGCGGGGCAGGCGGAGGGTGGTCAGGGCGCGCCCGCCGAAGGCGGCGGCCAGGGCCTCACTCACGGCTTCTTCGCTCACGCCGTGCAGGGCGGCCTTGGTGCGGTCGAGCTCGAAGATGCGCTCGCGCTGGGGGGCGATCGAGACGTCGTCGACGTCGACGATCCCCTCCTCCGCGGCGAAGGCGGCGCGGACCCTCGCGGCGGCGGAGACCAGCTCGGCGTAGTCGCTGCCCTCGGGGCCGCGGACCTCGGCCACCACGGTCGAGACGACGGGCGGACCGGGAGGGACCTCGACGATCGCGATCCGACCCCCGTAGGGTCGGACGACCTCCTCCAGCGCGGCTCGCAGGCGAAGGCCCAGCCCGTGGCTCTGCTGCTCGCGCCGCTTCTTGTGCACGAGGTTGACCCGCAGGTCGGCCTGGTGCGGCTCTGCGCGGAGGAAGTACTGCCGGATCAGCCCGTTGAAGTCCATCGGGCTGGCCGTGCCGCAGAACCAGCTGACGTCGGTCACCTCGGGCACGCGGGTCAAGACCCGGGCCAGGTCAGCGGCGGCGGCTTCGGTCCGCTCCAGCGGCGTCCCCTCGGGGAGGTCGAGCACGACCTGCAGCTCGTTCTTGTTGTCGTAGGGGAGCATCTTGAGCGGGACGCGTCCGCTCACGACCAGCCAGACGCAGAGCGCGAGCAAGGCCACCACGGCGCCCAGGAGCCCCAGCCGCCGGTTGGGTGAGTCGAGCAGGGGCCCGAGCAGGCGCCGGTAGGCCCGCTGCATGCCGCCCTCCCCCTCGGCCGCGGTGTGGCCCTCGGGCTCGACGACGAGCAGCTTCAGGCAGAGCCAGGGGGTGATCGTGAAGGCCACCAGCAGGCTCATCAGCATCGCGACGGGCACGTTGAGGGCCATGGGCGCCATGTAGGGGCCCATCATGCCGGTGATGAAGAACAGGGGCACGAAGGACACGATCACGGCCAGGGTCGCGAGGATGATCGGGGGGCGGACCTCGTTCACGGCCAGGAGCACGGCCAGCAGGCGGGCCCTCAGCCCCTGGGGGCGCTTCTCCCCCAGGTGGCGGTGCACGTTCTCGACGTCCACGATCGGGTCGTCCACGACCAGGCCCAGGGCGAGGATCAGCGCGAACAGGGTCACGCGATTGATCGTGTAGCCGAGCAGCAGGTTGACCAGCAAGGTCAGGCTGAAGGTGATCGGCACCGCCAGCGCGATGATCAGCCCTTCGCGCCAGCCGAGGGCGTAGGCCAGGAGGGCCACCACGATCGCGATCGCGACCCAGAGCGCCTCGAGCAGCTCGCTGACCTTCTCGTCGGCGCTGTGGCCGTAGTCGCGCGTGATCCGCAGGTGGACCTCGGGCGGGAGCACCTCGCGCGCGAAGCGCTGAGCGGCCGCCTGTACGTCGTGGCTGACCCACACCGCGTTGGAGCCGCGCTTCTTGGCGACGGCGACCACCACCGCGGGGTAGCTCTCTCCTGCCGCCGCGAGCCCTTCGGGGAGGGGCCCCGCCGGGTCGTAGCTCCCGCCGGCCGCGGGACCGAAGGCGATGCGGACGTGGCGCGTCGCCTCGGCTGGGCCGAGGCGCACGTCGGCCACCTCGCGCAGGAACACGGGGCGTCCCTCGTGGGTCGCGACCACCAGCGAGCCGACCTCCTCGGGCCGCGAGAGGAAGCGCCCCACCTGCAGGCGGGCCTCGTCGTTGGCCTGGACCAGGGCGCCGGCGGGCAGGACGACGTTGGCGCCCACGAGCGCAGCCCGCAGGCGGGCCAGGTCGACCCCGCGGGAGGACATTCGCTGAGGCGAGAGGGTCAGGGTCAGCTCGCGCGGACGCCCGCCGACCACGAAGGTCCGGCCAGCGTTCTCCACGGCCTGGAGGCGGATCTCGAGCTCCTCTGCCATTCGCCGCAGGGCGTGGTCGTCGTAGCGGGCCGAGGTCAGCGTGACGTTGACGATCGGCACGTCATCGATCTCGAGGGGGCTGACGACCCAGCCGCTGACTCCGGGCGGGATCACCCCCTGGTTGGCCTGGACCTTGTCGTGCAGCCGGACCAGGCTGTCCTCGCGGTCCTCGCCCACGTAGAAGCGCGCGGTCACGACCGCCTGTCCAGGCATGCTGGTCGAGTAGACGTACTCGACCCCCTCGATCTGGGCGAGCAGCTTCTCGAGCCGCGTCGAGACCTGCCGCTCGACCTCGGCCGCGCTGGCTCCAGGCATTTGAATGAGGAGGTTGGCGGCCGGCACGACGATCTGCGGGTCTTCCTCCCGCGGCGTGATCGCCAGCGCGGCGCCGCCCGCGACGAGGCTGAGCAGGATCAAGAGGATCGAGTAGGGCCCGCGCAAGAAGGCGCCCACGATCCGGTTGATCCAGGAGCCGCGCAGGGTCGCCTCGAAGACGAGGTCGTCGGCCTCGGGCTCGGTGGTCGGGCCCTCGGTCGTCGGGCCCTCGGTCTCGGTCGTCGGGCTCTCGGTCTCGGTCGTCGGG
>CALDQK010000608.1 GCA_937911525.1 uncultured bacterium | reverse complement strand
AAGTAGGCGTGCAGCGCGCGCACCTCCTCCAGCGCGTCCTCGACCGGGCGCGGGCGCCAGCTCGTCTCGACCTTGACCCGCTCCATGCAGAAGGCGCAGTCGTAGGGGCAGCCGCGCGAGAGGTAGACCTGGGCCTGGGTCGCGATCCGCGGGGCCAGCTCGCGGTAGCGCTCGAGCAGGGTCCAGTCCGAGCGGGGCAGGTCGTCCAGCCGCTGCAGGGGGAGCGGCCCCAGCACGGTCTGGCGCAGGGGCTCCCCGCCGGCGGCGGCCTCGATCACCTCCACCAAGGCTCGCTCGCCCTCGCCGACCACGGCCACGTCGAAGGGCGAGCCGGGGTAGACGTAGTCGCCGGGGCGCGCGCTGGGGTGGTAGCCGCCGGCGACCAGGCAGGCCTCGGGGTAGAGCTCGCGCGCGATCCCGGCCAGGGCCTCGCCCTTGAGGTGGTCGTAGCTCGAATAGACCGAGAACCCGATCACGTCGTAGCCCTGACCGTCCGGGCCGGCCAGGAGCTCAGGGAAGCTCGTGCCCAGCGCCGCCTCGGCGCCCAGGTCGCGCAGGTGGACCGTGGCCCCGGTCTCGCGCCCCGCGTAGGTCGCCAGCAAGACCAGCTGCGGCATGCCGAAGTTGCCGCCGACCGAGCCCTCCGAGCCCGGCCAGATCAGGAGCACGCGCGGAGCGCGGCTCACACGACGTTCAGCGGGCGACCGCGCTCGCGTCGCAGGCGATCGGCGAAGCCCTCGATCACGTGCTGGGCCACCAGCGGGTCGAGCCCGCCCGTGTCGCCCAGGGCGACCGCCGCCGCGCCGCAGCCCCCAATGCAGGTCGCGCGCTCGGGGCAGGGCGCGCAGAACTCCGGCGTCACGTCGCGGTAGCCGGTCACGGCGGGGGCGTTGACCAGGGCCGCGAAGCTCTGCTCCTTGGCCGAGCCGATCTCGCTCGCGTGCAGGGTGCACTGGCGCAGCTCGCCCTTGGGCCCGAGCGCGAACTCCTGCATCTCGGTCCCGATCGGGCAGCCGCCGAAGCTGACGTGGGGGTAGTCGCTGTGCTCGATCACGCAGGGCGGGGTGGGCATCGTGACCTGGACCTGGCTCTCGTGCGCCACGCACCAGGCCTCGGCCTGCTCGAGCGCGCTGACCACGTCGCCGCGCGAGGGCAGGAGCTCGGCCACGTTGTTCGCCGCGTAGCCCGCCGGCGAGAAGCGCGAGAGCGCGACCAGGTCGACCCCCAGGCTGCTGAAGAGCTCCAGCGTCTCGCGGGTCCGCGCCGCGTTCTTGGCCGTCGAGACCACGCAGCCCGAGACGTGGACCCCGTGCCGGCGCAGGTGGCGGATCCCCTCCAGGGTGGCCTCGAAGTGGACCCCGCCCACGTGCTCTTCGTGGAGCGCGGCCTCGGGGCCGTTGAGGGTGACCTGCACGGTCAGCGGCGCGTAGGGCGCCAGGCGCGCGGCCAGCTCGTCGGTGATCAGCCCGCCGTTGCTGATCAGGACCACGCCGACCTCGTGGCGGCGGCAGAGCTCGAGGACCTCGAAGATGTCGGCCCGCGCGAAGGGCTCGCCGCCGGTCAAGGTCACGCGCTCGAACTCGACCTCGCTGAAGGCCCGCTCGAGCAGGCCCAGCAGCTCGTCGCTCGGCAGCGCGCCGATCTCCTTGCCGTTGTCCGCGCGCCAGTCGTTGTAGCAGTAGGCGCAGTGCTGGTTGCAGTGGCTGGTCAGCTCCACCGCGAGGGCGTGTCGCTTCGGTCGGCTCATGGCGCCCACGATAGAGGCGAGGCGGGAGGGAGCGCTAGTCCATTTGGGGCCTAGTCGAGCGGCTCGGGCCGCGCGTAGGTCTGGCAGAGCTCCTGGCTGAGGCTCACCAGGGCGTCGGTCTCACTCAGGCCGAGGCGGCCCGTGTCGTTGCGGAGGCGGAGCACCTCCTCCCCGCCGCGGAAGAGCAGGAGGTGCTCGTTGGGGTCGGGGAAGAACTCGAGCCGGATCTGCTGCTGGAGCTCGGGGCGGAGCGCAGCGGCGGTCTCGAGCACGACCGCTCGCCAGGCGGGCTCGAGGGGCAGGTCCGCCGAGCCCTCCTCGTCCCGCCAGCGTCGCTCGATCTGGACCCGGCCGGCCGCGAGGTCGTAGCGGACGCGAACGCAGATCCCGGAGAAGTCGACGCCGAAGTGGAGCGCGCTGACGGGGGCCTCGTCGTTCATGGGGCGAAGCTACAGCAGCGCGGCCCCGCCCGAGAGGGCGAGGCCGCGTCGAGGTCTAGAGGTCTAGCGCGCCAGGCGCCTAGAACTTGCTGCCGTCCTTGCGGACGCCGGGGCTGGCCTCGAGCGTCTTGGCGCTGGTGCCGGTGGCCGCCTTGTGGTCCTCGTAGTCGGCGCTGGTGGCCGGGTTGGCCGTGATCTTCTGGCCGTCGTTGAGGTTGACGAAGCTCGAGCCGCTGGGGGGCGCGGTGTACTCCACGCGGAAGATCGTCACGCCGACCGGGTTCAGCTCGGGCATGGTGCGGATCTCGATCGCGTCGCCGTTGTTGTTGAGCGCCAGCTCGTCGGCGACCGCCTGCTGGGCGTGGCCGCTCTCGTTGCGCGGCGCGAAGCCGTCGGGCGTGCCGCTGCCGAAGACCACGATCGCGCCGCCGGGGGGGAGCACGGTCGGGTTGAGGAAGCGGTGCCGCTCGCGGTCCGCGCCGTCCCAGATCGTGAGGTAGGTCAGGTCGATCCACTCGTTGGTGGTGTTGACGATCTCGACGAACTCGTCGGCCTTGCTGTCACCGTAAGCGTCGCGGTTGAAGTCCAGGCCGCCGGGGTGGGCGCAGAACTCGTTCACGATCAGGTCGCCGTAGGCGGGGGTGTCCTGGACCTTGAAGTCCGGGGCGCTGATCGCGACGCCGCCCTGGTCGACGGTGATGTCCACCCGACCCGGGTTGCTGCCCTGGGGGACCTCGGCGATCAGGGTGTCGCTGTCGACGAAGGCGACCGCGGTGGCGGCGATCGCGCCGAAGCTGACCGTCGCGTTGGGGGTCAGGGGCTGATAGCCCTTGAGGTCGATCGTGATCTTCGTGCCGCCGGTGCCGATCGAGTGGTAGCCCACGGGGGGGAAGAACTCGAGGGCCGCCGGACGCGGGGTGTAGGTGAAGGCCGCGCTGACCTTGCCGACGCCGAGGTCGTTGACCACGCGCACGTCCTCGGCCTGCGGCGTGGTGCCGCGCGGGGCGGTGACCTGGATCTCGCTGTCGCTGATCGGGGTCACGCGCACGGCCTGGGTCCCGAACACGACCATGGTCTCGCCGACGCCGGCGGCCATGAAGTTCGCGCCGGTGATCGTGACGGGGGTGCCGCCGTCGACCGGGCCGCTCTGGGGAGTCAGCGAGGCCACCTGGGGCGCGGCGACGCTGGCGGCGGTCCTGGCGGTCTGGGTCGCGGGCGCCGGGCTC
>CALDQK010000607.1 GCA_937911525.1 uncultured bacterium | reverse complement strand
CGCTCGTCGCCAGGCTGCGCTCGGCGTCGATCCAGGCCACCGGCTCCAGGCCCAGCTGGCGCGCGATCCCCGCCCGCTCGAAGTAGGGGCGACCCCAAGCCGGGTCCGTCCTGCAGGCCGAGCTGAGCGCCGCCAGCGCCGCGCGCGGATTGTCGCGGCGCGCGAGGGTGAAGGCGTAGTCCAGGTCTGCCTGAGCCCGGCGCCGCGCCGCCGCGGCCAGGGCCTCCTCGTCGGGCAGCCGCGCCGCGCCGCCGCGGTAGCGCAAGCGCAGGCGCGGTCGCAGGGCGGGGTCGAGGTGGTCGCTCGAGACGAAGCACCAGGCTCCGCGCGCAGGGCCTGCCGGACGGAGCGCCAGGCCGTGGTTGCGCGCGGGGTCACGCAGCCAGCGACGAGCGGCGAGGGTCACGTCGACGCTGGCCCAGGCGCGGGCTGCGAGCGGCGTGAGCTGGCCCAGCGGCTCGGCCGCGAGCGGAGGCGAGGAGAGCTCGGGCCGGTCGCTGCCCTCGCTCGGGCGCCGCCCGCGGAAGCGCCCTGCCCAGGCCACGCCGTCCAGCTCGCGGTCGAGCAGCCCCGTTCCCTCGCGCCAGGGCGTCCGCCCGTCCTCGCTCGGCGCGACCTCGTGGACGTCGACCTGCGCGGGGCCGGCCCCGTAGATCCCGGGGCTGCAGAAGAGCTCGAGGCGAGCTTCGAGCAGCGCGGCGTCCGCCGGGAGCGCGCTGAGGTCGAAGGCGACCAGGGCGTGGAAGGGCCCCGCCTGGCCGGTCTCAGGCGGGCGGTGCCCGACGCGCAGGTAGTCCCGCGGGCCGAAGTTGTCGTTGGCGTAGAGCTCGACGCCGCACACGTCCGCGTCGCGACCCAGGAGGGGCCCGGGCTGCAGGACCAGCTCTCGCGCCGGCGCGCTCGACCCCGCCAGGCCGAGCAGGATCAGCCCCAGCGCCCCCAGCAGGGCGACCGCCACGACCACGAGCAGCCCGGGTCCCGCAGCTCGCTCCTCCGCCCCCTCCGTGAGCAGGCCGGCCAGCTCGCGCGCGCTGGCCGGTCGCTCCGCCGGGTCGAAGGCCAGGCAGCGCGCCACGATCCGGCGCAGCCCCTCGGGCACCCCCGCGACCTGAGCCCCAGCCGGCGGGTCGCCCCACACGTCGCGCCCGCGCCGCTCGTAGGCGCCGTTGGTCTCGAAGGGGACGGCCCCCGTCAAGCACTCGTAGAGGGTCGCCCCCAGCCCGTAGAGATCGCTCCGCGGCCCGACCCGCTCCTCGATCAGGCCGAGCTGCTCGGGTGACATGTAGGGCAAGGTCCCGATCGGCTCGGCGCCCGTCAGCGCAGCGCCAGCCTCGGCCCGCTCCTCCTTGACCAGCCCGAAGTCGATCAGGACGACCGCGCCGTCTGGGCGCCGCAGGAGGTTGCTCGGCTTGAGGTCCCGGTGGACCAGCCCCCGCTCGTGCACGTGCACCAGCGCCCGCGCGACCTCCGCCCCGAGGCGGGCGACGACGCTCGGCTCGAGCGGCGCCCCGGCCGAGAGCGCCCGCCCCTCGACGAAGTCCATGACCAGGCAAGGCAGCCCTAGCTCCTCGTCCTCGGCGCCTGCGCGGACGCGGACCACGCCCGGGTGGTCGAGGCTCAGCAGCGCGGAGAGCTCGCGCTCGGCCCGCTCGCTCGGGACGCGCCAGCGCTTGAGCGCGACCCGCTCACCGCTGCGCACGTCCTCGGCCAGGTAGACCTGCCCCTGCCCGTGGGCGCCGAGGAGGTCGCGCACGCGATAGCCCGTCACCCGCGGCGGCGGCAGCCGCACCTCCGCGGCCGGCTCGACCTCCTCGGCGAGGAAGGTGCTGAGAACTTCACCCCAGTCAGGCACGAGGGGATTCTCGCGAACGGGCCGGCTTCCCGCGCGCCCCACCGTGCTCTAGGTTGTCGCCGTGAGCGCGCTCCCGCCGACTCGATTCAGCCAGTGGACGGACTTCGGCTACGGCAGCTTCTACAAGCGCTACGTCGAGGGCCTGCGCCGCTTGGCCCGCCGGCGCTTCGCCTGCTCGCCCGAGCAGGCCGACGCCTTGGCCCACGCCTTCGTGGCCGAGCAGAGCACGGCCGCGACCGGGGGGCTGCTGGGGAGCTTCGACCGCGAGCGCCCCTTCCGCGGCTACGTGGTCGTGGCCTTCCTCCGCTACTGCCAGCGCAGCCTGGGCCGCGCGCCCAGCGGCGAGGACCTGCGCGAGGACCTGCCCGCGCCGCCCGGCGACGACCCCGCCGCGAAGCTGGTCGCCGAGGAGGCGGAGGCCCTGCGCGCCCAGGTCCGCGACGCCGTCGAGGAGGCGCGCGCCTCGCTCCTGGCGCGCGGCGTCCTCGACGCGAGCGAGCGGGCCTACCTGCAGCTCAAGTGGCCCGCCGACCGCGGCGCGCCGCCGCTCAGCGACCTCGCGATCGCGCGCCGCCTGGCCCAGCGCGGCCTGCTCAGCGCCAAGAGCGAGGCTGCCCTGGTCCGCGCCGGCTCGCGCCTGGGAGCCCGGGTCGGGCGACAGCTCGTGGCCCGCCTGCACGGCTTGCTGCAGGAGGCCTACCGCCAGCACTACCCGGAGCAGAGCGAGGACGAGCGCGCCGAGGGGACGCGGCTCAGCCTGGGCGCGATCGTGCATGTCCTCTCCCTGGAAGAGAGCGGCGGCGACGAGGAGAGCTGAGCCGTCGTGGTGGTGCCCGTAAGGCTGTCGCGAAGGTCGAGCGACAGCTCCAAGAGCGAAGGAGCTGTCGCAAGAGCGACGGCTCCCTCTCTATCGAGATAATGAACGGTGAAAACTGGAAAACTCGAAGAAGGCAGCTCCCCCGAACAGCCAACGCGCTCTCCAGTCAGGAACGCGAAGGAGCTTTCGCTGGTTGCGACAGCTCCCACGGTTCTTCCAGGCACGGGCACGCTTGGCTAGTCCTGCAGCTTCCCCTTCGGCAGTAGCTGGTCCGGGCGGGGCTGCTCGTAGCGCTGGAAGTCCCCGAAGAGCTGGAGCGCGTCGCCGCGCAGGTGGTCCCGCTCGACCTCGATCCGGCGCATGAAGTAGACGTCCCCTTCGTGCTCGAGCAGGAGCGTCCCCGCCAGGCTGCTCTTGTCGACCTTGACCCAGGCCTTCGCCGTGCGGTCCCACTTGTGGCTCTGGGTCCGCTGCCAGGCCCCGCTCAGACGCACCCGCGCGACCTTGGCGCCGTGAACCCGGCCCGCCGCGGCCTTGGCGACCCAGGCCTTGACCTCGGCCGCGTCGGCGCCGGCGTAGTCGTCGGCGGGGGCCTGCATGC
>CALDQK010000606.1 GCA_937911525.1 uncultured bacterium | reverse complement strand
CGTGGTCAGCTTGCCCTTGGCGTGGACCCGGTCGACGTATTTTTCGCCCCAGCCAGCCGCGACCTTGGCGCGGCGATCGCTGAGGACCTGCTCGCGCTCGGCCATCAGCGAGCGGTTGCGCTGGAAGTCTTCGCGGGAGAGGAAGCTCTCGAGGGGAGCCCCGATCGGTCGCAGCGGTACGTGAGCCACGGCTTAGCCCTCCTGCGCGAAGCCGGGGATCGCGCGCGTGTCGTAGTCGCCGCGCCGGAAGGCGGCGTCGGCCAGGATCTTCTGGTGCAGGGGAGCGGTCGTCGCGATCCCCTTCAGCTCGAGCTCGCGCAGGGCCGTCTCCAGGCGGCTGATGGCCGTCGGGCGGTCCGGAGCGTAGGCGATCAGCTTGGCCACGAGCGAGTCGTAGTGGGGCGGGACCGTGTAGCCCTCCTCGACGTGGGTGTCGACGCGGATCCCCTCGCCCTCGGGCCAAGCCAGGCGCACGATGGTCCCCGGCGAGGGGCGGAAGCCCTGGTCGGGGTCCTCCGCGTTGAGCCGCAGCTCGATCGCGCAGCCCGCGAGCTTCAGGTCCTCCTGGCGGATCGTGAGCGGCTGGTGCGCGGCCACGCGCAGCTGCTGCTCGACGAGGTCGACCCCGCTGCGCAGCTCGCTGATGGGGTGCTCGACCTGGAGGCGCGCGTTCATCTCCATGAAGCGCAGCACCCCCTCGTCGTCGCGCAGGAACTCGATGGTGCCCGCGCCGACGTAGCCGATCGAGGCCGCGGCCCGCGCGGCGCGCTCACCCGCGGCGGCGGCCTCCTCCGGCGTGAGGGCCGGGGAGGGCGACTCCTCGAGCAGCTTCTGGTGGTTGCGCTGGACCGAGCACTCGCGCTCGCCGACGTGGATCGCGTGCCCGAAGCGGTCGGCCAGGACCTGGACCTCGATGTGCCGGCCGCCGGTCAGGTAGCGCTCGAGGTAGAGCCCGGGGTCGCCGAAGGCGGCCTGGGCCTCGGCCCGGGCGAGGGCGAAGGCCTCGCGCAGGTCCCCGGCGCTCTCGCAGCGGCGCATGCCCTTGCCGCCGCCGCCAGCGTCGGCCTTGAGGATCACGGGGTAGCCGACCCGCTCGGCGACCTCGAGCGCCTCGTCGGCGTCGCGGAGCAGCCCGTCCGAGCCGGGGATCACGTCGAGCCCCGCGGCCTTGGCGGCCTGCTTCGCGCGCAGCTTGCGGCCCATCAGGCGCATTACGCTCGCGGGCGGACCAATGAAGGTCAACCCGTGCTGCACGCAGAGGTCGGCGAACTGCGGGTTCTCGGAGAGGAACCCCCAGCCGGGATGCACCGCCGTCGCGCCCGTCTGGCGGGCCGCTTGGATCAGCGCCTCGGGGCGGAGGTAGCTCTTGGCGGAGGGGGCGGGGCCCAGCTGGACCACCGCGTCGGCGTCGCGGGTGTAGGGCGCGTCTCGGTCCGCGGCGGACACCACGACCACGGCCTCGATGCCGAGCCGCTTGGTCGTCCGCAGGACTCGCGCCACGACCTCGCCGCGGTTTGCGATCAGGATGCGTCGGAACATGCGCGCGAGGATAGCGGCTGGACCGAGCAGTTGGGCAAAGGAGGGTGGTTGTTGCCCTCCAGCTGCTCCTCAGCGCACGGGACCGAGCGGCGCGCCGGGCTTGGCGAAGGCGACGAGGGCCTCCTGGTCGGTGGTCATCCCGAGGTCGACGAGGCACTGGGGCGAGAGGTCAACGATCCGCCGGGTGCGGGTGTGGGGACCCCAGTCGACGGGGCGGACCACGATCGAGCGGCCGTTGCTCGGGTTGGTGACCAGGATCCGCAGGTTGCGCCAGGAGGCCTTGGACACCGGGCGGTAATCCCAGCGCATCGCGACGTAGTAGTAGCTCTCCGGCTGGCGGCGGAGGCGGTCGGCGCTGGGGTTGAGCGGGTTGTTCAGGGCGCGCAGG
This sequence comes from uncultured bacterium, assembly GCA_937911525.1. Classification (GTDB taxonomy): domain Bacteria; phylum Planctomycetota; class J058; order J058; family J058; genus NORP233. The sequence continues at coordinate 1,633 of CALDQK010000606.1, read as the reverse complement.
TTCTCGAGCGTGATCGCGCCGGTCTCGGTGGCGGTCACGCCCCGGTCGTTGGGGCCGCCGAAGTGGCTGACCTTGCCGCGGACGAAGGACATGCCCTGGTGCTGGACCGTGGTCCCGTAGGGTTCGGGGCGGCGCAGGATCGAGTTGTAGAGGCCAGCCCGGGGGATCTGGGCGCCGAGGTAGGTCAGCCCCTGGTAGGCGCCGCTCAGGCCGCCGCCGACGGGGCTCGGGGCGGGGGTGATCGGGGTCGGCGTGACTGGAGTCGGGCGAGGGGTGCTGGCCGGAGGGGCCGAGCTGCCCGGGGTGCGCAGCACGCCGCCCGTCAGGCCGCCGAGCTTGCGCAGGTAGCCGAGCGAGACCCAGCCTGCGCGGCCGTCCAGCTGGATCCGCGCCCAGCCGCCCTGCTCGGCCAGGACCACGTAGCGCTGCCCGCGCCGGACCAGGCCGATCTTGCCGTTGCGGGTCGAGGGGCCGCTGCGCACGTTGAGGGCCGAGGCGGTGACCTCGACGGCCTCGGCGCGGACCTCGCGCACGTATTGAGCGGAGACGTAGGCCTGGCGCCCGCCGAAGTCGATCGCGACCCAGCCGCTCTGCTCCGCGCCGCTCATGAAGCGCTGGCCGCGGGAGGCCTGGCCAATGATCGAGCCCCAGGCGCGGGTCCGCACGTTGAGCGTCGAAGCCGTGACCTCGATCGGGCCGTTGGCGGCGAGGGCGGGGGACGCGAGGAGGAGGAGGACGGCTGCTGAGAGGCTGAGGCGGGTCGCGGGGCTGCAGGTCATTGCTCGTGTCTCCAGACGCCCTCGCCTTCCCTCTATGGATCTCTAGCCGAGGCTCCGCCTCTTTCGTGCAGGGATCCCTAAGTCTTTTCGTTTCAGTGAGGTGACCCAGGGCAGCCGCTCGCCGACCTGGCGTTGAACGGAGGCCAGCGGCCCGTAACCTCTGTTGGGTGAGCGATAGCAGCGAAGACGAGGACGCAGAGCGGCTCGCGGCCGAGGAGGCGAGCCGTGAGGACGCGCCGAAGGGGCTGCTGCGCACCCCCTCGGGCCGCTGGAAGACCCCCTCGGGCCGCGTCAAGACGGCGTCGGGCCGCTGGGTCCGCAAGGCGGCCCCGGCGCCAGCGCTGCCCAAGCCGGGCGAGGGCCTCGACCTCCAGGACCGCATCGACTGGTATCTGAACGAGCCGGCCTCGGTCCCGGGGCGGATCGCGGAGGTCGTGATCGGGCTCCTGATCCTGGCCGTGGTCGCGATCAACGTCGTGACCAGCTACGAAGGCGTCCCAGCCGGCCTGCGCACCTTCCTGCAGGGCCTCGAGACCGCGATCACGATCGTGTTCCTGATCGAATACTGCGTCCGCTGGTGGGCCAAGCACTTCTCGGTGCGCTACCTGTTCACCTTCATGGCCCTGATCGACCTCCTGGCCGTGCTGCCCCTCTTCCTGCCGGGGCTCCAGGCCGCCAAGGTCCTGCGCCTCTTGCGTGTGCTCCGCCTGCTGCGACTCTTCGAGAGCCGGAAGTTCTTCTTCGGCGAGGTGCGCCCCGATCACCTGATCGTGATGCGGATCCTGATCATCGTGTTCTGCATCGTGTTCATTACCGGCGGGCTGGTCTACGAGCTCGAGCAGGCTGCCAACCCC
>CALDQK010000605.1 GCA_937911525.1 uncultured bacterium | reverse complement strand
AGGTGGAGCGCGCCGAGGGTCGCGCGCAGCCCGGCCTCCTTGGGCGCGAGGGCCAGCCCCCGCTCGAGGTCGGCCTGGGCGGCCGGCAGCTTGCCGGCGGCGATGGCCTCCTGCGCCCGCTCCCAGAGCCCCAGCGCGAGCTGCCGCGCCTCGCCCCCCTCGAGGCGCGAGACCTCGCTCAGCGGACTGATCCAGTCGCCCTCGAGCTGGCGCTCGACGCGGGCGAGCAGCCGCCAGTCGCCGTCCTGGCGCGCCTCGGGCGCGATCCGCTTCAGCTCCGCCCGAGCCTGCTTGGGCTCGCCCTCGGCGAGGGCCAGGTCCGCGAGGCGCCGGCGCAGGCGCGGATCCTCGGCCTCGTCGAGGACCTCCTGCGCCGCCTCCCGCGCCCGCGCTCCCGCCGCGACGAGGGCCAGCGCGCGCAGCAGCCGCAGCCGCTCGGGCCGGGTCTCGGCCCGCTTCCCGAGCGCCTCGAGCGCGCGCTCCAGCCCCGCCGCGGCCTCGCCTGGCTTGCCCTGCTCTGTCAGGGCGATGGTCTCCTCGATGGCCTTGGCCGCGACCTCGCCCGACTGGGCGGCGTCGAGCGGGGCCGGAGGCGCGGGCGGCGCCATCAGGTTGCGGTAGACGAGGAAGTAGGCCATTCCGGCCGCGGTCGCGAGGAGGACCAGCTTGTCGGCCGCGCCCGAGCCCCGCCCCCGCGGGCGCCGCCGCCGACGGCGAAGGGTCGCGCCGCAGTGCAAGCAGATCGCGCTGCTCGCGAGCACGATCCCGCTGCAGGCCTGGCAGATCTCCGCCTCGGGGCCCGGCCCTCCGCTCGCGAGGTCGGCCCCGCAGTGGACGCAGTCCGACCCGCGCCCTGGGTCCCGCTCGCAGCTGGGGCAGCGGGACGAGACCGGCTCGCTCGGCAGGAGCTCGAGCTCGTTCCCCTGCCGCTTGGGGCGCATCCGCTTGAGCAGGGCCGCCGCCTCGGCCTGGCGCAGGTAGCCCTTGCGGACGAACACCGTCTCGATCGGGAGCGCCTTGCCCCGCGCCTCGAGCTTGCGCGAGATCGCCAGGCACTCCTGCGCCTGCTGCTTGCTCACGAGCCCCTTCTTGAGGGCCGCCCGCGCGAACACCGTCGACCGATCCGACTTGCTCACGAGCCCGCGCCGCCCTCCGGCTGGGGCTCAGCCTCGCTCGCCGCGCCGCCGCTGGTCGCGTTGCCGGCGCGGCTGGTCTCGAGCGCGTCCAGGCGCTGCTCGGTGCGCTTCACGAGCCGCTTGCCGACGGTGCCGCTGAGCAGCGTGCGGAAGGACTCGCGGTCCAGCTCGAGGACCTCGCCGGCTTCGATCGCCACCACGCTCGCGGTCCGCGGGACGTCGCGCAGGAGCGCGATCTCGCCGAAGTAGTCGCCCCGCGTCAGGGTCGCGATCACCTCCTCGGACTCGCTCGCTTCGTGGCGGACCTCGAAGCTCCCCGAGCGGATCAGGTAGAAGCGGTCCCCGGCCTCGCCCTGGCGCACCACGGCCTCGCCCTGGGGCGTCTTGCGCGGATGGAAGCGCCGGCAGAGGGCGGTCACCTGGCCGCCGCTGAGGTGGGCGAAGATCGGCACCTCGCGGACCAGCGCCAGGTCCGCCTGGCGGTTGAACACGGCCTCGAGCAGGTCGCGATGCCCCCGCAGGAAGGAGGCGAAGGTCTCCCGCTCGAGCACGAGCAGGTGGCTGTCCTCCTCCAGGTAGACCGTCGCGCTGCGCGGCTCGTGGCGGAGCAAGGCCGCCTCGCCGAAGGCGTCCCCCGCCGTGAGGCGCGCCGCGACCCGCTCCTCTCCGGTCGCGTCCTCCACGATCACGCGCGCCCGGCCGCGGACCAGGATGAAGAAGGTGTCTCCGACCTCGCCCTGCCGGATCAGCACCGCGCCCGCCCGGGCCGCGCGCACGCCGATCAAGTCGGCCAGCTCGCCGAGGGCCTCGCGCGGGAAGTCGGTCAGGTGGACCACCCGCTCCAGTAAGCGGATCCGCTCCTCACGAGGGGCCGCCTCGACCGCCGCCAGCGGCGAGAGGAGGGTCACGCCGTTGCCGCGCAGGCGCTCCTGGGCCGCCGCCGGCAGCCGCCCGGCCAGCCCCTCCAGGTAGCTCTCGCCCATGGCGTCGCCGGCGCGGTCCGCCAGCTCCTGGTAGGTCCGCACCACGGCAGCCGCCAGGCGCCTCGAGAGCAGCTCGTCCCCGCCCAGGTCCTCGTAGCCCGCCGCGGTCGGCACGACCCCGTGCTCGCGCACGGCGCGCCGGGTCGCGGCCGCCGCCCCCACGCCCAGCTCGATCTTGACGGCGTGCATCAGCCCGCCCAGGAGCCAACGCAGCACGGGCTCGGGGCCGTCGCCCTCGAGCGCGCCCTGGTGGTCCGGCAGCTCGGGCTGGTTCAGGCGCGCCGCGCCGAGGACCCAGGCCGCCCCCCCGAAGAGGATCGCGCTGAGCAGGGGCAGGTGCACGCCGCCCACGACCAGGGCGTCCAGGCGCTCGTAGCTCGGCAGCCGCCCCGCGCCCCACAGGCCGTAGCCCCAGGCGCCGCAGGCCGCCGCCCCCAGCAGGAGACCCGGCCAGCGCTCGCTGCCCCGCGAGGCCAGCGCGCTGGCGACGTTCAGCAGCGCCGCGACCATGGCCAGGTTGGCGGCCAGGTGCTCGATCCCGCCGAAGCTCGTGGTCGCCGTCAGGAGCAGGACCACCATCCCGAGGGCCAGGCGCGATCCAGCCCCGCCGGGAGCCCAGCGGTAGGCCTCGAGCACCCCCCAGGAGATCGTCGCCAGCCCGACGCAGAGGGCGCAGCCCAGCCCGACGCTGCGGATCAGGAAGGAGTTGTTCAGCTCCGGCTGCACGATCGAGAGCCCCTCCAGCCCGCTCCACATGAAGAGCGCCAGGCCGGTGGTCAGGAGCGCGGTCCCGCCGAGGGCGCCCCAGCCGAGGCCCGCCGCGTAGGAGAGGCGGGCGGCCGCGCCGACCACCCCCAGGGCGAGCAGCGCGGTCAGGGGCCAGAGCAGGATCTGGAACAGGTGGTGGCTGGGCAGCCCCGCCAGCCCGGGGCTGGCGGCGACGAGGGCCAGCCCGACGAAGAGCAGCGAGAGGCGGAAGGGGGTCTCGAGCAGCTCGCTCTGCCCCAGCGCTTGGAGCGTCGCCTGCAGGAGCAGGAGCGCGCCGCCGATCAGGGCCAGGAGCGTGGGGGTCACCACCACGAGCAGCAGGATCGCCACCACGAGGACCACGCTCGGGTCGGAGCTCTGCGACCAGATCGGGAGCAGCTCGCGGCGCATCAGGTTGATGCCCAGCTCCGCGATCCCCAGCGCGTAGATCACGACCAGGCCCAGGTAGAAGAGCACCAGCTGCTCGCGCCGATCGAAGCCCGGCTTGCCGTCCAGGTCGAGCCCTCCGCGGAGGAAGCGCCAGGCCTGGCGTCGGAGGCGAGGGACGCCCCACCACGAGCAGAGCGCGTCGTAGACGGGCGAGGGGCCGAGCGGGTTGAGGTGGACCGCGCAGCGCAGCCAGGCCACCCAGGCCAGCTTGCTCAGCAGCGCCAGGGCCTCGGCCGTGAGCCACT
>CALDQK010000604.1 GCA_937911525.1 uncultured bacterium | reverse complement strand
CTTCACCCAGTGTCACGTTCCAACCATCCGGCAAGAGGGCGCCACTCCCCGACGGAGCCACAGTCCTGGACGTTGCTGACGAGTTGGAGCTGGAGATCGACAGCTCTTGCCGAAGCGGCACGTGCGGCACTTGCCTGGTGCGCCTTGTGGAAGGGGAAGTCTCTATGGATTGTGAGGACGGGCTGGAGCCGGAGGACAAGGCCAAGGGCATGGTCTTGGCATGTCAGGCCCGTTCCCAGTCCGACGTGGTCGTAGAGTTGGACGGCTGAGTCGAGCGTGAAGGAGCGTGAGAAGATCGTCGCGACCTCTCTGCTGGTCCTGTTGCTCGTCACGTGGGTTGGATTCCTGGTGCACCGCGCTCCACGCTTCGCCGGGAGCGCGTGGGGCGGTGCGTTCGCCGTCACCGGTGCGGTCCTCATGCTCGTGCCGCTCTTCTACTCTGCCATCAAGCGGATTCCATGGTTGAAGCGAGTTTGCACGCGCCGGGTCCGCATGCGCACGTGGCTGGCGATCCACGTCTATGCGGGGTTGTTGGGCCCCCTCTTCGTGTTGATCCACACGGGACACAAGTTCAACAGCCCGCTCGGCGTCATGCTCACCGCCTTGACGTTGATCGTCGTGGTCAGCGGCTTTGTCGGTCGCTATCTCATGGGGAAGGTCGGCTCCGAGCTCCGAGAGAAGCGACAACAGCTCGCAACAGCTCAGGCGAGCTTCGACGCTATGGCGAGCCAATTGGCGACTGAACCTGAGCTCCAAGAACGACTGACCCGCTGGGGGGTCCTGAAGCGCACCGCCGCCACGTTCCTGCTGCAAGACGACAGCGTCTCTCAAATGCCCCCTCAGCTCCGGGCGCTTCAGCTCGCCGAAACCGTGTCCGACCTCGAACACGCGATCCAGAGTCACGAGTTCTTCAAGGCCGCCTTTGGCGCGTGGCTGAGACTGCATATCGTGCTCTCGGTTGGGCTCTACGTCCTCCTCGCCCTCCATGTTTGGGCCGCAATCCACTTCGGCCTTCGGTGGTTCGCGTGACAGCGCCGGCCCGATCGCCCTGGCGGCTGATCCTGCCGCTCACCTTCGTTTTCCTCTTGGGCCTCTTGTTTCCCGTGATCTTGGCGCACGTCAGCGGGGGTGGAAGCTGGGGCGCCGAGCTCTCCGATCCGGTCACGTGGCAGCGCTTGGCCAGTCCAGGAGACCTGTCAACGGCCCATCACGGCCTGGACTGCGCTGCCTGCCACACCCCCGTGGACGGTGTTGATCGCAACAAGTGCGTCACGTGCCACGCTACCGCGAGCGCGCTGCTCCAGCGACAACCCACTGCGTTCCACGCAGACGTGAAGAGTTGCAGGGAGTGCCACCTAGAGCATCAGGGTGGCGAAGTGCCGCCAGTGGAGATGGACCACCAAGCCTTCGCGCGGATCGGCATCCGCGAGCTCCAGGGGAAGGACGGAGAGGACACAGAGGCTTTCGCTCGCTTCACTGGGATCTCCAACTGGCTCCAAGCTGCACCGTCCAGGACCTCGAGCGGCCTGGGACCAGAGGAAGCGACCTTGGACTGCTCAAAGTGTCACGCCAATGACGACCGCCACTTCGACCTGTTCGGGTCGGATTGCGCTGCATGTCACCGCACGGAGGCCTGGACGATCCCCGCATTTCAGCACCCGCCTCCAAGCTCACGCGACTGCGTTCAGTGCCACCAGGCGCCCCCAAGCCACTACATGATGCACTTCCACATGGTTTCGCGGCGCGTCGCGAATCGGCCGCACGCTGACGTTCGCCAGTGTTTCATCTGCCATCAGACGACCTCTTGGCCGGACATAAAGGGGGTGGGGTGGTACAAGCACCATTGAATCCCTTCCTGCCCCAAGCATGACACTCGCGACGACCTCGACGGAGTTGTCCGCGGTCATGGTCTTGGTGATCGTGCTCCTGGCGATCGCTGGACTCGGTTTGATTCAACGACGCATCTGGATTCCGGCGAGCGTCGTCATGCTGGCGCTCGGGCTTTGCCTCGGGCTCGTGGGCAAGTCAGCGGGGACTGGCGAGGAGACTCCCGGGACCGGCGGGTTCACCAAGATCGCCGAGTTAGGCCGCCGTGTCTCTCCAGATCTCATCATATTCGTGTTGCTGCCCCCCCTGGTGTATGAGGCCGCGCACCGCCTCAACCCGCGGCGGGTTTGGAAGAACCTCGGCGTAATCTCTGCGCTCGCCCTCCCTGTCCTGCTTCTGACTGCCTCCGCCGTCGCTGTTGCTGTTGTCTTCGGAGGCCGTGGTGCATTGGGAATGGACTGGAAGACGGCCTTGCTCTTGGGGGTGATCTTGGCCGCCACCGACCCAGTAGCCGTCGTGGCCGCGTTTCGGGGACTGGGCGTCGCGCCCAGGCTCGTGACCGTCGTCGAGGGTGAGAGTCTCTGCAACGACGGCACCGCGATCGTGCTTCACCAGGCGCTCTGCTCCTTCGTGATCGGTGGAGCAGCTTTGACGGCGGGTGCAGTTGTTGAAGTCGGAGCCCGCCTTGCAGTCACGGTCGTCGGCGGTCTCGCCATCGGTGCCCTTACCGCGTGGGCCCTGTTCCGGCTAATCGGTGACCTGGCTGAAGAGCGAGTTGAGATCTCCGTGTCCTTCGCCGTGGCGTATGCTTCATTCGTCCTCGCAGAGCACGTGGTCGGGGTGTCTGGCGTCCTGGCGACGCTGGCGGCGGGCCTGGTCGCGGGGGCATACGGACGCCATCAAGTCTCTCCTGCCGTGGCTGACTTCGCTGCTCGCTTCTGGGGCTACGCAGCGGGCGTCGTAAACGCGCTGATCTTCTTCTTGGTGGGGCTCGTGGCGTCCGCGCGAGTCACAGGAGATTCGCTCCTCGCACATCTCCCGCTCCTCGCCCTTGTTCTGGTAGCGGTCGTTGCCGCCCGGGCGTTGGGCGTTGCTCTCGTTGCCACTACCGTGGGTCGGCTCAGCTCACGAATCAACGGCAAGCACCAAGTCGTAATGATCTGGGGTGGGTTGCGCGGTGGGGTATCCCTTGCGCTGGCATTGCACGTCGTCAGCCTCCCCGGTCTTCCGCCTGGAACTCGAGACACAGTCCTGGTGGTCACCTGTGGGGTCGTCATCACGACCCTCCTGCTCTTTGGCACGTCAATCAACTGGCTCGTAGGGCGCCTCGGCCTCTCCACGCCGACGGCGCTTCAGAGAGTGCAGGCTGCGATCGCTGAGGACGCGCTCGCCGAGGAGGCGCTCTCTGTCGCCAGCGCAAACAAGGCAGCTTCCGACGATCTTAGGGCCGCGGCTGAGGAACGCCGAAGGGAGGCCAAGGCGTCATTGCAGTCCGCGGCAGCAGCTCTGGCGGCCGAGTCCTTCACAGTCGAGTTGTTAGCGCTCTCCTTGGAGCGCCGCGCGATAGAAGGGTTGCTTGCTGGCTCCGCGATTGACCCGGCGACCTCGTTCGCCCTCACAGCTCAAGTCGACCATCTCGAAGACGAACTGCACACGAAGGGCACTCCAATGAACCGCACACGGTGGGAGGGGGGGGCCTCACTAAGCGAGACCAGCGCTCGCGGAGTTGCTGCAGTCGCCAACCTGGTGATCGACGAGATCGTCAAGCTCGAGTCGAGGGTCACTCTTCCGGGGTTGGCCCGAGTCCGAGAGCAGTATGAGGGATGGCGAGAGCAGGCGCACAACCTGCTCCTAGGGGCTGACAGTAGCCCAGAAGCCGCTGCTCAACGTACTGCACTAACCCACCTTCACATAATCCGAGCAGAAGTCGCCCGAACGGACGAGTTGGAGCGGGTCGGCCTGATTGACGGTAGTTGCGCGAAGGGCTTGCGGATTCGGCTTCGAGGGCAGGAGCGGGAAGCCTTGCGACCATTGCAGAGTGAGTGAGTGAGATGAACGGGCAGCGCCTTCAGAAGTTTCTCAGCGATTCAGCTGAACTCGTCTCCGTTGTGGGTCACGGCTCGCTGATGTCGATCGAGTCGGCAGCGCGTTCATTCAAGCGGATCGAGGCATTTCGTACATGCACCGTGCCAGGCTTCGCCCGAGTCTTCAACAAGGTGTGTATCCACTCCATTCGCTCAGGTGCCGTGGACCAAGGGGCGAGGGAGATTGCGTGTTGCTCCGCAACTCCGCTGCCGGGTCATGTCCTGCATGCAGCGGCCTTCGATCTCCACCGTGAGGAGGTACCGAGTCTCCTTGAACGAGAACATGAGTTCGAGGTCGTGCCTGTCGAGATCTCGGAGGCTGGACCTCACACCACGAACACGAAGACTGCACTCTTGTGTGTGGAGACGACAGACGAAGTCTACCGGACAACCAAGTGCAGCTCCGAGTCGGAGTATCACCGGCGCGTCGGTCAGTTCTACGAAGGCAAGATCTGGAGGGATGACATTCGGCCGGCGCGCGCGTACTTGCAGCTCTGCCTCACTGCAGCACGGGATTTGGGCCAAGGGGTGTATGAGAACCTCCTCGACGCCTCGTTCCTGGCAGATCGGAAGACAACCGTCCGCGAGTATCTGAACTCTCAGCCTGAGGTGTTGTCGTGGGTCACGAGCCCAGCACGATATTCAGCCTCAAGGGGCGGCCACGACGGTCAGGAAGGATAGCGCTGGCATGTCCTTGCAGAAACTTCTCCCCGGCATTCAGAGATCCACAGGTTGCAGTGAACCTGGCGCAATCGCGTTAGCTGCCGCCGTGGCGGCTCGCGCAGTGGGTGGAGTCGTCCAGCACGTCCGCTTGGTGTGCGACTCCAACACGATCAAGAATGCTACGGGAGCTGGGATCCCCGGCACCTCCGGTGGGAGCGGAGCGACACTTGCAGCCGCGCTCGGGGCACTGTGCGGCGATCCTTCCCGCTCACTCCAGGCGCTGGCAGCCATGACCCCCCAAGACCTAAGCGCTGCGCAAGAACTGATCGCAGCGGGCGGCGTGGAGATCATGCAGTCAGCGTCGGCCGGACGTGCCCGGATTCGCATTGAGGCCCAAGTCATCACGTCGACTGGGCAGGGGTGCGCTCTCATCGAGGACGAGCACACACGCGTTGTTCAAGCTAGGGCCAACGGGGTCGACTTGCCCCGCCCAAGGGAGCTTCCCAATGAGAGTGAGAGGGCCTGGCAAGCAGGTTCTCTCAGTGACGTCCTCCAACTGGCGTCGAACCTTACCAGCGACGACTACGCAGCCCTCGTGGCGGACGCAGCCGTCAACATGAGAGCGTGCGCTGGAGCGCTGTCCAGCGCGCCCCCCAACCTCGCCGCCGCAGACCCGTCGATCGAGGCTGAACAGTTCGCAACGGCGGCCTCAAGGGACCGCATGGAGGGTGGGCTCGCTCCGATCGTGACCAGCGGATTCAGTGGAAACCAGGGGCTGGTTGCCACAGTCCCCGTGTCGGTGCTGGCCCGTCGACTTGGTGCGGACGAGGGAACGCTCGCGAGGGCTCTCGCGACCAGTCATCTCGTCGGAGAGTTCGTTCGGCGCCACACAGGAGTCCTGTCCCCAGTCTGCAACGCAGTCCATGCTGCCAGCATGGGCGCTGCCGCTGCGTGCGTACGCCTGCTTGGCGGAGACGCGAACGCCGTAGGGAGAGCTTGTGACCTCGTTGCAGCGAGCGTCGCAGGCACGCTGTGCGACGGAGCCAAGCCAGGGTGTTCCCTCAAGGTCGGACTTGGAGCCTCGCGAGCGATACGGTGCGCGGAGATGGCCGTGGCAGGAGTCACCCTGACGGTGCGTGACGGCCTGATTGGCGAGAGCCCGGAGGAGACGATTCAGAACCTGGGGAAGCTCGCCCACCCCATCCTCGAATCAGTGGATCGGGAGGTCACCCAGATCGTGTTGAACAAGCCCTCCGTTTGAGGCCTCCGGCCGGCCGGCCTTCCGGTCTTCCCGCTCAGTCGCCGCGCAGCTCAGGCTGAGCT
>CALDQK010000603.1 GCA_937911525.1 uncultured bacterium | reverse complement strand
GCCTCACATTCCGGCGCGGGCGCGGTCGACCGCGCTCGCGCCGTGTTCATCTCCGCCACCAAAGGAAGACCCATGAGCGACGACGCCAAGTCCGTCCCCACCTACTGGGACTACCTGCGCCTGGATCAGCTGCTCGCCCTGCAGGGGGGGCTCGAGGGCGACGACGCCCAGCTCCAGCCCGACGAGCTACACTTCATCATCGTGCACCAGGCCTTCGAGCTGTGGTTCAAGCTCGTGCTGCGCGAGCTGCGCCTGGCGCGCGACCACCTCGCCGCGCCGCGCCTGCCGGAGGAGAAGGTCCCGCACGTGGTCCACCACCTGCGGCGGACCAACGAGATCCTCCGCCTCGGGCGCGATCAGTTCCGGATCATGGAGACCCTGACCCCGCAGGACTTCCTCTCCTTCCGCGACAAGCTGATCCCGGCCAGCGGCTTTCAGTCCTTCCAGATGCGCGAGATCGAGATCCTGCTCGGGCTCGAGGAGCGCCAGCGGATCGACGAGGTCGGCGTCAAGCCGATGGAGGCGATCCGGGCCCTGGCCGAGCGCAGCCCCGCGGGCGAGCTGGCCTGGAAGCGGATTCAGGCCGTGCGCGAGGAGCAGACCCTGCGCAGCTGCCTGCAGGCCTGGCTCTACCGCACACCGATCCAGGGGTCGAGCCCCGAAGACGAACAGGACTCCGAGTCGGTCAAGGCCTTCCTCGAGGACTACCTGGCCGCCATGGAGAACCTCGACGCCTCGCGCCTGGGGCACTTCACCCGCGTGCCCGGGGCCGAGGAGGCCACGACCCGCGAGCGGCTCCAGGCCAACACCAAGATGGCTCGCTCCTTCCTCTTCGCCGAGGACGTCGCCGAGGGGCCGGAGCGCGAGCGCGTGCGCCGCGCCCGCGCGGGCCTGCTCTTCATCGAGAGCTACCGCCGCCTGCCCTTGCTCGCCTGGCCGCGCGTCCTGGTCGACACGATCGTCGAGCTGGAGGAGAACCTCGTCCTGTGGCGGACCCGCCACGCGCGGATGGTCGAGCGCGTGATCGGGCGCCGAATCGGGACCGGCGGCTCCTCGGGCGTCGACTACCTCGACGCCACGACCCGCTACCGGATCTTCACCGAGCTGTGGACGGTGCGGACCCTGCTCCTCCCCCGGAACGCTCTGCCCAAGCTGGCCCACCCCGAGCGCTACGGCTTCGCGAGCTGAAAGATCCCTCGGCGGGTTCCCTTCTCGCAGCATGAAGCCCAAGCAGCTGAGCAGGTTCCTGTCCCTGATCCTCCGCCACCGGCCCCAGGACCACGACGTGGTCCTCGACGCCGAGGGCTGGGCCAGCCTGGCCGAGGTGGTGGCCGCCGTGCAGCGCGGCGGCCACCCCGAGGTCGACGCGCCCGCCGTCCGCGAGGTCGTCGCCACCGTCGAGCCCGACAAGCAGCGCTTCTCGCTCCGGGACGACGAGATCCGCGCCAACTACGGCCACTCCCTGGACGAGCGGATCGGGCAGGCGGTCGCGGTCCCGCCGGGCGAGCTCTACCACGGCACGCCGGAGGGCGTCGTCGCGACGATCCTGGCCGAGGGCCTGCTGCCCATGAGCCGCCAATACGTGCACCTCACGACCTCGCTCGACATCGCCCGCCGCGTCGGCGGACGGCGCGGGCGTCCGGTCCTGCTGCGAGTCGACGCCGCGGCGGCTCACGCTGCTGGCGTGGTCTTCTACCGGGCCAACGAGACCTTCTGGCTGGTCGATCGCCTGGGCCCCGAGTTCCTCCGTCGGACGTAGCTAGTCCTCGACGCCCCAGCGGCGCTTGAAGCGCTCCTCGAAGGCGGCGACCTCCTCGTCGCTGAGGCCCATGCGCTTGCCGTGAGCCAAGGCGTCCTTGCGCGGGCCCTTCTTGAGCTTGCCCTTGGGGTAGGCGCGCTGGAGCGCCTGCTCGAGCAGGAAGTGGCGCGCGTAGGTCTGCAGCTCGCGCGCGCGCTCGGCGGGGATCTTGAGCCCGGTCGCGTAGCCGAGCAGCTGCTCGGTCTCCTCCTCGTCGAGGTGGTGGTCGACGTGCGCTAGCGCCCAGGCCAGCATCAGCATCGTGTCGCGCGCCGCGCCGCGGTCGGTCGCGTCGAGCTCCTCCGGCGTCAGCGGGGGCGCGTCCATGTAGGTGTCGACGGCGCCGTGGGCGCTGGGCACGAAGGAGGTCAGGAAACCCCACTCGGTCGGGGTCACCTGGCCGTCGGCCCGGGCGACCTCTACCAGCATCCGGGCCGCGATCTTGCGGTCCTCTTCGCTCGCGATCGGGGCCACCTTGAGCAGCCGGTCGAAGTCGGTCAGCAACTCGCCGGCGCCCTCCGCCGAGATCCAGCGCTCGGTGCGCGGGTCCCACACGAACTGGTTGGCCACGGCGCGGAAGGCCTGCACGATCCCGGCCTTCCGCTCGGAGTCGGTGAAGGCCGGGTGCTGGGCGTCGGGCGCGCGGGTGACCTGGACGCTCTGGCCGCCGAGGACCGAGGAGAAGAGCCCGCTCAGGGCGCTCTGGAGGCTGCCGAGCAGGCCCTCCTCGGCGCCCGGGCAGACGTCCTCGAGCTCGACGCCCTTGACGAGCGCGCCCAGCGAAGGGACCTCGCCGCCCGTGACCGGGCAGGCGAAGGTGCAGCGAATGTGGTCCGGGTGCTCCTCGGCCGCCTTCAGCAGCGGCTCGACGGACTCGTATGTGATCTCGGCCATGGGGGGGATCCTAACTGGTCCGGCAAGAGCACCAACGGTATCCTCGCTCCCCACACAGGAGACGAACCATGCCTGAGGCCTTCATCGTCGACGCGGTCCGCACGCCCATGGGCAAGAACGGCGGCCAGCTCGCGTCCCTTCGCGGCGATCAGCTCCTCGCGGAGTGCCTGAACGCGCTCGTCGAGCGCAACGGCTTCGACCCCGCGTTGGTCGAGGACGTGGTCGGCGGCTGCGTGACCCAGACCGACGAGCAGGGCGTGTGCGTCGTGCGCCAGGCGGTCCTCGCGGCGGGCTGGCCCAAGGAGGTCCCCGGGGTGACGCTCAACCGCCTCTGCGGCTCGGGCCAGCAGGCGGTCGCCTTCGCGGCGCAGGAGATCCAGAGCGGGCAGAGCGAGCTGACGGTCGGCTGCGGCATGGAGAGCATGTCGCGCGTGCCCATGGGCAGCGACGTCGGCAGCTTCAACGACAACCTCCGCCTCCGCTACGACGTGGTCCCGCAGGGGATTTCGGCGGAGCTGATCGCCGAGCGCTGGGGCCTCCAGCGCGCCGAGCTGGACCAGTTCAGCTACGAGAGCCACCAGAAGGCGGTCACGGCGCAGCAGGAGGGACGCTTCAAGAACGAGATCGTTCCCCTCGAGGTCGAGGGCAAGAGGATCGACACCGACCAGGGGCCGCGCGCTGACACGAGCGTCGCCAAGATCGGCTCGCTGCGGCCCGTGTTCAAGCCGGACGGGATCGTGAGCGCCGGCAGCAGCTCTCAGATCACCGACGGCGCGGCCGCCGTGCTCCTCGCCAGCAAGGCCAAGGCGGACGAGCTGGGCTTGAAGCGACGGGCCCGGATCGTGGCCCACGCTCAGGTCGGCGTCGACCCGACGCTGATGCTCTCGGGTCCGATCCCGGCCACCCAGAAGGCCCTCAGCAAGGCCGGCCTCAGCCTGGAGGACATCGACCTGTTCGAGGTCAACGAGGCCTTCGCCTCGGTGGTGTTGGCTTGGCAGAAGGAGCTCGGCGTCGACCCCGCCAAGGTCAACGTCAACGGCGGCGCGATCGCGCTCGGACACCCGCTCGGCTGCACGGGCAGCAAGCTCTTCGCGACCCTGCTCAACGAGCTCGAGCGGCGCGAGCTGCGCTACGGCATGGTCACGATGTGCATCGGCTGGGGCATGGGCACGGCCACGATCATCGAGCGCTGCGCCTAGGGGCGCCCAGCTCCGCGGGCGTCATGGAGATCGAGCACACTCGAGAGATCGCCGCTCCGCTCGAGCGCCTGTGGGCGCTGACGGTCGCCGTCGAGAGGTGGCCAACGATCACGCCCACGGTCACCGGAGTCGAGCGCCTCGACGAGGGGGCGCTCCAAGTGGGGAGCCGCGCCCGGCTGAAGCAGCCGGGGTCTCCGGCCCGGGTGTGGACCGTGACCCAGCTCGAGCCGCAGCGCAGGTTCGCCTGGTCCACCCGGGTGCTGGGGTCGAAGATGACCGCGGTCCACGAGCTCGAGGCGACCGAGACCGGCACTCGGAATCGCCTGCGAGTGGAGGTGAGCGCTTGGCTCGGCTTCCTTCTCCGTCGGCCGATCGCCCAGGCGCTCGCGGCAGAGAACGAGGCTTTCGCGCGCTGCGCTGAAGGCCCCGACGCCTGAGGCGCTAGTTCTGCGCGTTCTTCGCCTCGTCCGGGCAGCACTCCGCGGGAGGGCACTCCTCGGTGCCGCACTCCTGGGGCTGGCAGTCCTTGGCCTGGTGGTCCTTGGTCTGGGCCTCGGCCGCGATCGGCTGGGTCTCGCTGGGGCAGGCCGGCTTGGCTGCGGCTCCGCAATCACCGGCTTCGCCGCGCCCGCCCTCGGCCTCGGCCGAGATCATGCGCTCCAGGTCGACCGCCTTGTCTGGAAAGCACGGGCTGCAAGCGGAGGGAGCCTCGAGCTCTGCTTCGCTGGCCGCAACGGGCTGCGGGGCGGCGGAGGCGGGGGCAGCTTCGACGACGGCCGCGGCTGCTGGCGCCGCGGGGGCGGGGGCCTCGCAGCAGGGACCGCAGGGGGCGGTGAAGTAGACGCCAGCGCCCACGACGAGCGCCATGAGTGAGGACACGATCAAGAAGGGCTTCATGGTCTCTCCTGGTCTAGCGACAGCCTAGACGGAGCGGGGGCCCGGACAAGAGGGAAGACGCGTCGGCTAGTCCTCGTCGAAGGTCGGCATGCCGTCGAGGAGCATCGTGCGGCCCGCCGGATCCTCACCCTCCTCCTCTTCGTCGTCGTCGTCGAAGTCGGGCATGCCGTCCATGACCA
>CALDQK010000602.1 GCA_937911525.1 uncultured bacterium | reverse complement strand
GCCTGCGGGGGCTCGACTTCGGGCTGTTCGGGCGAGAGCCAGGCGGCGCGCAGGCGCTGGATCAGGGCCGTGGGCCAGGCGCGGCCCCAGCGCTGGGCGGTCTCGGCGCGGCCCTGGGGCGCCAGGGCGCGCCAGCGCTCGCCCAGGCGGCTGGGCTCGCTCAGCTCGCCCAGCAGGAGCGCGGTGTCACGCAGGTAGGCCCGGGCCGGGCCCTGCCAGGCCCGCTCCTCGGCCTGCGCGGCCGCGACCTCCTCGTCGCTCTCCCAGTAGTCCGTCCGCATGTCCTCGCTGACGCTCCCGTCCCACTCCCCGCTGGATACCGATCCCTCTTCGATAGGTTCCAGGGCGTATTCCTGGAAGCGCGCGGCCAGGCGCTTCAAGGACTTGGGGCCCTCGTCGGGGTCGCGGAGGAGGGCCCGCTGGAGGGGCTCGGGGGCGGTGTCCTTGGGCAGGAGGTCCGGCTCGCGCTCGAGCTGCAGGCTCCAGGGCGGCAGCGTGTCGCTCCCGATCCAGGCCACGGGGGCGGCCGGGAAGCGGAGCACCTGCAGCGGCGCCAGCTCGGAGCCCGAGTGGCACTCGCCGCACCAGCGCTCGAACACGTGATCGCGGAGGACGAAGTGGCGCTGCGCCTCGTCCAGGACGTGGCACTCGCGACACTCGGGCGCGCGTCCGCCCTTGGCCGTGAAGCGAGCCTCGCTGGCGGGGGTCAGCCCGAGGCCGAGGTGTCCGGCGTGGTCGAAGCGGACCCGCTCCGCGGCGCGCTGGCCGAAGTCGGCCCCCAGCTCGGGGTGACCCTCGCTGAAGCTCGCGAAGGGCGCGCTGTAGCTGGCGTCGGCGACCGCGCGCAGGTCCGCCGCGGGGCCCTGGTGCTCGACGTGGCACTCGGCGCACGAGACCGCGGGCTCGGCGCTGAACACGGCCCGCGCGCCGCGCTGGAGCAAGGTCGGGCTGGCGGTGGTCACGCGGGCCAGCGCCAGGCGCGCCGGGTCGAGCCCGTGGGGCTCGAGGGCGTGGGGGCCCTGGTCGTGGCACTCGAGGCAGCGGCGGTCGTCGGCGTGGGTCGCGTCGCCGGAGCGCAGGCGGGTCCAGGCCTGGCGCAGCAGGCCCAGCGCGCCCTGCTCAGCCGCGGCGTGGCAGTCGGCGCACTCGCGGGCCAGGGCGGCGTGGGCCGGGGTCAGGGGGCCGGGGTCGAGGGCGCCCTCGCGCAGGTCGGGGCTGGCGCCGATCAGCGCGAACAGGGCCAAGGTCGCCGCCAGGGCGCCCAGGCAGAGCCGGCGGCGCAGCCCGAGCCAAGTCCGCTGGGGCTGGCAGGTGGTGGTCCCGCGACAGGCGCCGCGGGGGCTGGGGCCGAGGGGGCAGCCCCCGCCGCGGCCGCACGACCAGCTCGCGTCGGGGCGCAGGTAGGGGCGGCGCCAGGCAGGTGTCGCGCCCATTAGGACTGCCTCCCGAAGGCGTGGACGACCAGGACGTGGAGGGCCACGGCCAGGAAGGTCACGCCGGTCAGGGGGAGGTGGACCCAGAGCCAGAGCTTGAGCGCGCCCTGCTGGGCGCTGTGCCGGTCGAGGTCGCGCTTGCGCCGGACGAGGGCCGCGAGGGCCTCGGCGGTGTGGGCCTCGGCCGCGCCGACCCGGCGGGCGTGGTCCTCGAGCTCGCTCAGGACGCGCTCGGCCTCGCCCGGGACCCGGCGCAGGTGCGCCCAGGTGTCGCGGGGGCCGCTGAGGAAGCGGTGCAGGCGACGCGGGTAGAGCCGCGCCAGCTCGCTCTCGGGGTGGGTGAGGGCTAGCTCCTGGGCGCGCCGCCGCAGCTCGTCGCGCGCCTCGCCCAGGCGCTCGAACACGACCTCCTCCTCGAGCCCGGCCAGGCTGCGCGGGAGGACGCGGGACAAGATCCAGCCCACGAGCCCGCTGAGGGCGACGCCCAGGAAGGCGAGCCACAGGAAGAGCCGGAAGGCGCCGGCGGGCGGCCCGCCCGCGTGAGCGAGGAACACGAGCAGCGCGCCGCAGCCCAGCCACAGGTGCAGGACCCGCCAGCTCCCCGAGCGGCCGAGGCGGAGGAAGGCCAGCCGCTTGCGCAGGCCATAGGCCGCGAGCAGCAGGAGCGCGACCAGGAGCGCCCAGCCGCTGAGGCGCGCGCCCATGACCCGGGCGTGGGGCGCGAGGACCAGGGCCGCGGCCAGCACGCCGCCCGTCAGGGCGATCGTGGCTTGGCCCAGCCGGCGCCGGCCGCGCGGGCCGCGCTCCAGGAAGCGCAGCGCGCTCACAGTGCTCCCCTCGCGCGTGAGCTCACGAGCTGCCCTCCTCGAGCTCCCCGAGCTGCTGGCTGGCGCGCGTCAGCTCGGTCAAGTCGACCCGGGCCAGGGCGTCCTGGGGGCAGGCTCGCACGCAGGCGGGGCCGCCCGTGTCGTAGCAGAGGTCGCACTTGGTGGCGCGCAGGACGGCCTCGCCCTCGGGGTCGACCACCGGCAGGCCGCGGCGGTCGCGGACCTGGACCATCAGGATGTTGTCGTAGGGGCAGTTGGTCGCGCAGGTCTCGCAGCCAATGCAGGTCGTGTCGCGGATCCGCACCTCGCCCGTGGGCGTGCGGCGGATCGCCCCGGTCGGGCAGCCGATCAGGCACACCGGGTCGGCGCAGTGCATGCATGCCTGCGCCACGAGCAGGTTGCGGTAGCGCTGCCCCTCGCGCACGAAGCGCGGATTGTTCCCGTGCCCCGCGGCGCAGGCCTTGACGCAGTCGTCGCAGCGGGTGCAGCGCTCGAGGTCGATCACCAGCGCCTGGGTCCCGTTGATCAGGCGCTGATCCACGAGCATCTCGACCAGGCCCTGCGGCAGGGCGGGGCCGCCGCAGCCCGCGGGCTCGGCGGCGGCCCAGCCGGGGGTCAGGCGGTGCAGCACCTCGCTGGGCACGTAGAGCAGCTCGGCGTAGCCCAGGGCGCGGGCGCCGACGCCGAAGGGGACGGGGGGCGCGCTGGGGTCCTCAGCGCGCACGCGCCAGCTGACGCGCGCCTCGTCGAGGCCGAGCACGCCGCCCTTGCTCAGGTAGCTGACGGTCCGCCCGGCGCGGGTCACGCGCAGGAAGCCGGCGCCGAGCAGGTAGACCCCGCGCGCGGCCTCGCCCTCGGCGACCAGGACCGGCTCGTCCTCGCTGCGGCGCTGCCAGTCGGTCCCGCCCTCGCGCTCGGCCTGGGTCGGGCGCGACCACATGTACTTGCCCAGGCTCCGCAGCTCCGTCGCGCGCGAGACCTCCTCCAGGGCCAGCGCGCGGATCAGCTGCTGGACGAGGGTGTCGTGCCAGCCGGGGCGGCTCTCGAGCGAGCCGAGGGCGTGCTCGCCTTCGGGGAGGCCGTAGGCCTGGCGGGTCGCGGCCGCCAGGTTGGTCGCGCTGGCTGAGGCGTAGACCCGGGTCAGGTTCCAGCTCCAGAGCTGCTCGGCCTGTCCGCTCCCGTAGATCAGCACGAAGCGGCCGGCGCGGGCGCGCACGTGCTGCTCGATCCGCACCCGCTCCACCTCGCGCGGGACCTCGCCTGGGCAGAGGAAGACCGCCACCTCGCCCGGGCCCTGGGCGCGCGAGCGGGCCAGGAAGAGCAGCTCCCGCTGGCCCACCTTGCGCGAGGCGGCCTGCTTGACCTCGAACACGAGCTCGGTGTTGTTGCCGAGGCGCAGCCGGCTGCCGACGTGGAGCTGCGCCTCCTCGTCCTCGCCGAGGAGGGCCTCGCCGATCAGGAGCCCGTTGCGCGAGAGATTGCGCACGACGTGGACGTCGCCGCGGCGGACGACGAGGGCGTGCTCGCGCGAGACCGTGGAGTCGCCGGCGAGGCAGAACCCGCTGGAGGCCGAGCGGCCGATGGTGAGCGGCTCGCTGGCGGGGATCACCCGCCGCTCGCCCGAGTGGGGGCCGTTGCTGAGCACGCGCAGCCGGTGGTGCAGCTCGCCGGTGTCGACGCGCTCGCCGACGGGCTCCATGCCGAGCAGCTCGCAGAACAGGCGCTTCAGCGCGTGCGCGTCGCCTGCCCCCAGGGCCGAGCGGATCGCCGGCGTGTCGCCGACCGCGCTCAGGAAGGGGGTCGCGAGCAGGTGGCGCTCGAGGGCGTTGCGCCGGTAGGTGACCTCGACCAGCCGGCGGAAGAGGGGGAACTCGGCGCGCAGGCTGCGCAGCCCTTGCCAGCGCAGCTCGAGCAGCTGCGCGCCCTTGCTGGCGGCGGACACGGTCGCCGAGCGCGGCACGCGGCCGAGGGCCGAGAGCTCCCCGAAGAGCTCGCCGGGGCCGAGGCGGACGCGGCGCCCGGGGCGGTAGGCCCCCGGCATGTCCTGGAGGAACACGGCCTCGGGCAGGCTCTCGCCGAGCTGCTCGGGGTCGAGGTCGCGGACCTCGTCGCCGGGGCTGCGCCACCAGTCGAGCAGCTTGCGCAGGGTCCCGCGCCGGCCCTTCGCCGGCGGGGGCCCGCCCTTGAGCGCGGCGCCGTCGAGGTGCACCTCGACGGAGCCGCTGAGCACGATGAAGGCCGAGGTCCCGTAGTCCCCCTCCTGAACCGCGACCTCGCCGGGCTCCAGCGCTCGGAGCCGGGCGTCCCGCAGCAGGAGCGTGCGCAGCCCCTCGTCGTCGCGCCCCTCCCAGGTCAGCTCGCGCTGAATCCGGTTGAAGGGCGCCTTGGCGAGGACCGGCGCCAGCGCCTCGCGCGCCTCCTCCTCGAGCGCCTCGGCTCGCGCGGCGAGCTGAGCGTCGTCGGGGTAGCGCACGCGCAGGCGGCGGACGCGGAACAGCTCCAACCACTGCGGGTCGAAGGGGTGATCGTCCCGCGTGCTGCGCTCGACCCGCTGGGCCGGGACCTCGTGCTGGAGGGAGGAGAAGGGCATTACTTGCCGGAGTGGACCTTCCCCTTGACCGCCTGGGGCAGCTGAGCCTCGAGCGGCGCGAGGGCCTGCTCGAGGGCCGCCAGCTCGTCCGGCGTCTTGGCGGAGAAGAACTGGCGCGCCTGGGCGGCGACCGCGTCGGCCGCGGCCTCGAGCTCGGCGTCGCCGGGGGTGGGCGCGGCCGGCGCCTTGGCCAGCGCGGCCGTGATCGCCTTGGCGAGGGGGTGGTCGCCCAGGGCCTGGGCGGCGGCGGCCAGC
>CALDQK010000601.1 GCA_937911525.1 uncultured bacterium | reverse complement strand
CGTTGCCAAGCGCCCTCTAGCTCGAATCGCCCAGATTCTGGTGACGCTTCAGGGCTAGGCCTCAGGCCAAGAGGGTCCGGTCCTGTTGGGGAGGCGCTGGAGTGGGCGGCGAGCCGCCGCCCATCAGCACCGCCCCCAGGTCGTCCAGGAGCTCGCCCGCGAGGGCGTAGCGCTCGGCCCGAAGCGGCGAGAGGGCCCGCGCCAGCAGCGCGTCGAGGGCCTGCGGCACGTCGAGGCCGTGGTCCTCGCGCAGGCTCGGCGGCGCCTGGCGGCGCGCGGCCAGCAGCTCGCGCAGGTCCTGGGGGAGGCTGCCCTGGTGAGGGAGCTGGCCCGTGAGCAGCTTGTAGAGCACCAGCCCCGCGGCGTAGAGGTCCGAGGCCGGCGTCGCTGCGCCGCCCTCCAGGCGCTCGGGGCACATGTAGAGCGGCGTCCCGGTCAAGCCGAGCTGGGTCGACTCGCTCGCCTCGAGCGCCAGGCGCAGGGCCGGGCTGCGCAGGTCGATCGGCCCCGAGTCCTCCTCCGCCCAGCTCTCGGCGTAGATCGCCTTGGCGAGGTCGAAGTCGATCAGGACCACCCCGCGCTGGGTCAGGAGGGCGTTCTTGAGCTTCACGTCGCGGTGGATCACCCCGCGCTCGTGCAGGTACTGGAGCCCGCTCACCAGCTCGCTCGTCAGCTGCACCGCCGCGTGCCAGGGGAGCAGCCCGCGCACCTCGAGCAGGGCCCGCAGGTCGTAGGACTCGGGCAAGTCCTCCATCACCAGGTAGTCGCTTCCCTGGCTGCGTCCGAAGCCCAGGCCCGCGACCACGGCGGGATGCCGCAGGAGGCAGAGCAGCTCGGCTGAGTGGCGGAAGCGGCGCGCGCTCCGCTCCAGGCGGGACTGGGCCAACACCTTGAGCGCGACGATCTCTCCGCGCTCCTGATCTTCGGCGCGATAGACGGCCCCGAAGCCGCCCTCTCCGAGCAGCTCGAGCAGGCGGTAGCGCTCGTCGACGACCTCGCCCAGGTGCCAGACTCGGCCGACCCCAGCCCCGCCCTCGCACACCGCCGTGGTCTCGGTGCACTCGTCGCGGAAGGGAGCCCCGCTGGGCCGACCACCGCCGGAGGAGCTCAGCCGAGCGCGCGCTCGCTGGCGCTCGCTACCCGCTGTCCCCGACGAGAGGGACGCCGGGCGCTGGGCCCGCTGGGAATCTTCGATCTCGACGCTCATGGACCTCCCCGACCCTCAGACGGTAGGTAGATCCCGATCGGTCGACAAGGTGTTCCGCGGTGCGGTTCCGGCCCCAGCCGAGGTTCACGTCCGAATCCGCCCTGACGGTCCAGGGGGAAAGGACTTAGGGCGGGGGCGTGTCGGCAGAACTGTCCAGCAGGGAGCGCCCAGGTCCCGGTCCGTCTTCTTCCCCCTCCGCGCGCAGCTCGTCGGCCTCGGGCCCAGCCAACCACTCGCGCAGGTCGTGCTCCAGCTCTTCCCCCGTCGCGTAGCGCTCGCCGCGGTCGTTGGCGAGGAGCTTGAGCAGGATCGCGACCAGCCCCGGGCGCAGGTCCTTGCGGAACTCGGTGGGGTGGGGCAGGTCGCCCGCCACGATCCGCTTGAAGATCTGGTAGGGCACGACCCCCGAGAAGGGCCGCCGCCCCGTGAGCGACTCGTACATGCTGACGCCAGTCGCGAAGAGGTCGCTGCGGGCGTCGGCCTTGCCGCCCTCGATCACCTCGGGCGCGACGTAGTAGCTCGTGCCCAGGGCGTAGCCGGTGTCGGTCAGGGTGGTCGCTTCGTTGGTGTGCTTGGCCAGGCCGAAGTCCACCACCTTCACCACGCCGTCCTTGCCGCGGATGATGTTGGCCGGCTTGACGTCGCGGTGAATCAGGTCGTGATCGGTCAGCTCCTGGAGAGCGCGCCCGACCTGGGCGTAGACGTCGGCGGCCGCCAGCTGGGGCAGCGGGCCGTCGCGCAGCACGATCCGATCGAGGGACTCCCCGTCGACGGCCTCCATCACGAGGAAGTAGCGCCCCGAGTCGTAGCCGTGGTCGAGGACCCGCACCACGTTCTGGGTGTTGAGCGAGGCCAGCAGACGGCACTCGCGCAGGAAGCGCGCGATCGCGGTCCGATTCCCCGAGAGCCTCGGCGCGAGCACCTTGAGGGCCACCGGCGCGTCGTCCGAGCGCCGGCTCGCCATGTAGACCGTGCCCATGCCGCCGCGGCCGTATTCGCCCGTCACGCGGTACTGATCGAAGAAGTACTGCGCGGACTGAGGCTGGAGCAGGCCGTCGACTGGGCGAACCTGGGTCTCATCCTCGTCGAGGCCTACGGACGCACGCTCGAAGGCGCTCGAGCCGCTGCCCTCCATGACGGGCAGCTCGGGCTCGCTCTCCTGGCGGAGATAGGTCCGCTCGCGCAGCAGGACCGCGATCTTGGCCAGGAGCTCGGCGGTGCGATAGGGCTTGATCAGGTAGTCGTTCGCGCCGGCCTCGAAGCCGGCCACGATGTCCTCCTCGTCCGAGAGGACCGAGACGAGCACGATCGGGAGCGTGCGCTTGTCGAAGCGGTCGCGCAGCTTGCGCGTCAGCTCGAGCCCGTCCACCCGCGGCATCTGAATGTCGGACACGACGAGGTCGGGCGGCTCGCCCAGGAGGACGTCGAGCGCAGCCTGGCCGTCGGGGTACTCCGAGACCTCGAAGCCCTTGTGGCGGAGCAACCTCGACGCGAAGCGGCGCACCACCTCGCTGTCCTCGACCAATGCGATCCGTTCGCCTGACATGCCGGGGAAGCTATCCCAACCCGGCGCCCAACGCCACCTGGCGAGGGCAGGCCCCAGCGCGCAACATGGCCCCATGAAGTTGCTCTGCGTGTCTCCCCTGGACGGCGGGCGCCCCTTCGAGCGAGCCCTGACCCACCTCGGCCACGAGGCGACCTGGGCTCCCGACCTCGACCAGGCGCTGCGCATTGCGCGCCGCACGCCGGTGGACGCCGCCCTCGTCCCCGACGACCCCGCGGTCCTCGAGGAGCTGCGGGGCCGCTACCCCCACCTCCCGCTGATCGCCTTCGGCGAGCGCGACTCGGCGATCGCGGCGGCCCGCGCGACCTCCTGGGGCGCCATGGGCTACCTCCCCAGCGGCGCGGAGCTCGAGGCCGCCGCGGAGGAGGTCCTCGGCGACCTGATCCTCCGCGCCGCCGCCCGCAACCGGCTCGAAGAGCGCCGGCGCGCTCGCCTCGAGGAGACGCTCCGCCTCTCGAAGTTCTATTCGGACGTCTTGACCTCGGTCGGCCAGGGGATCGTGGTGATCGACCACAGCGGCAAGATCCGCTACCGCAACCCCGCCTCGGCGCGCTTCCTGGGGGAGACCAGCTCGAGCAAGGACACCGGCGGCGAGCTGGCCGGCCGCGCCGCCGTCCCGGTCCTGCAGCAGCTCGTCGAGACCCTGACCGAGAACGAGAGCCGCACCCAGACGATCGCGCTCGAGCAAGACCAGAAGAAGATGTTCCTCGACCTGACGACCTCGGTCCTGCGCGGCGCCGACGGCAAGGCCAGCGGCGCGGTCGCGATCGTGTCGGACCGCTCGATCGAGAAGAGCCTCGAGCAGCAGCTCTTCCACACCGAGCGCCTGGCGACCCTCGGCAGCCTGCTGGCCTCGATCGCCCACGAGGTCAACAACACCCTGACCAGCGTCACGGGCTGCGCCGAGATGGGCCTGATGGTCGCCGAGCAGGCCGAGTTGAACGCCGCGGACGCGCGGACCTCGGGGCGCGAGCAGGAGGCCGACAACCTCGACGGCCTGGCCAAGGAGATCCGCCAGATCTTCGACCTCGTGCTCGAGGCGGGGATCAGCTGCCAGACGATCGCCGACAACATGCTGCAGTACTCCCGCCAGGGGAAGCCCACCCACCGCAGCCAGCAGGACCTCAACAAGCTGATCACCCGCACGGTGAGCGTGCTCGGCAAGCACCTCGGCGTGGAGAAGGTCAACCTCGAGCTGGCCCTCGACCCGCGCAGCCCGCGCTCGCGGATCGAGCCGAGCAAGCTGCAGCAGACGCTGGTCAACCTGATCGTGAACGCCGTGCAGGCGATGCTCGACATGGAGGACGTCCCGCTCGACGAGCGCCACCTGACGATCGAGACCGAGCGCGACGACGAGGCCGGTCGCGCCGTGATCCGGGTCCGCGACTCGGGGCCTGGGATCTCGCCGCGCCGGCTGGAGCAGATCTTCCAGCCCTTCTACACGACCAAGGACCACGGCACGGGCCTCGGCCTCTACATCTGCCGACGCGTGATCGAGGACCAGGACGGCACCTTGGACGTCGAGAGCGAGGTCGGCGTCGGCACGACCTTCTCGATCACGCTCCCGCTCAAGTAGCCCGCCTCGCTCGAAAGGGCAGGGCTCAGAGCGAGCCGGAGTCCTGGACCTCTCCCAGGGCGGTCCGAGCCAGCTCCCGCAAGGACTCGCAGCGCGAAGCGCGCCAGCCGTGCAAGATCTGCTCGCCCTCCTCGCCGGCGGCCTCGCAAGCCGCCGCGAGCGAGGTCAGCTCCTTGGCGTCGTGGGACTCGGCCAAATCCCTCAGCTGGCGCTGGGAGAGGGCCAAGGCGTGGCGGAGGTGGCGGGCGTCCTGCGGGCGCTTCGCCAGGCGGAGCTCGATCGAGCAGGCGGCGTGGGCCCGGGTCGCGGGATCACTCGAGAGCAGGCGCTGAGTCAGCGCGGCCAGAGCGTCGTAGCCGGGGAGGCGCCCGAGGGAGACCGCCCGGGCCTCGCCCTGGACGTGATCGCAGTCGAACAGGAGCTGAGCCGCGCCCGGGATCCGCTCGACGGCGAGGTCGGCCAGGGCCAGGCTGGCGGCGTCGACCGTGCGAGGGCGGAGCGCCTGGGCCAGCTCGACCGCGGGCAGCGAGGGCAAGAGGGCTTGCAGCAAGCGCCGGCCGCGGGCGCGCTGGAGCGCGATCCCCACGGTGTCCTCGGGGCCGGCGGGCTCGCCGGCGAGCTCGGGAGGCAGCGCGACGTCGAGCTGGGCCAGCGCTGCTGGGGTCGCGAGCCGACCCGCGCGTTGGACCTCGCGCAGCGCTTCGATCACGACCTGCAGCGCGACGGCGCTGGGGCGCTCCTGCTGAGCGAGCCGCTGGGCCTGCTTGGGCAAGGTCGCCCACAGAGCCCCGCCCACGCCGGAGCGTCGGGAGAGGGCTCGCAGCTCGGCGAAGAGCTGAGCCGGACGCGTCACTTCGGAGCGCAGGAGGAGGGTGTGGCCCGCGGCCGCGCGGAGGAGGCCCAGCCGCTCGGCGGCGGGAGCGTCGAAGCGGGGGATCATGCGGATCAGCTCCGCGCAGCGCCGGTGCGGGCGCGCGCCGAGGATCTGTCCGCGCAGCTCGGCCAGGGTCGCGCCTCCGCGCTCATGGACCAGCT
>CALDQK010000600.1 GCA_937911525.1 uncultured bacterium | reverse complement strand
GGTGGTAGGTCGCCCAGAGCGCGAGCGCGTCGCGGTCGGCGTCCTCGGTCCAGCTCAGGCCGCAGGCCAGGTTGGTCTGGATCGCGACCCGCGCCACGTGCTCGAGGCGGCTCAGCTCCGCCAGGGCCTGCTGATACCAGGGCCGGACCAGGCCCTCGCCCCAGGGCGTGAACAGGATCCGCAGCCGGTGCGCCTGGCCTTCGCCCTTGACCCAGGCCACGAAGCGCTCGACCTCGCCCCGGTCGCGCTCCATTTCGGCGCGCGTCTCGCGCCGCTTGGCGAAGGGGCAGTAGTCGCAGCCGTAGTTGCAGCTGATCAGCGAGCCCCGATAGAGCAGGGTCAGCTCGCTCACGTCAGCTCGTAGCCGGCCATTTGCTCGTTGACCGCCGCCGAGTAGAGCCAGGGCCCGAGCACGTCGCTGCGCTCGAAGCCGGCCGGCGTCAGGCGCAGGACCTCGCCCTGCCAGGCCGCCAGGCCGCGGGGCTCGAGCTCGGTCAGCTCGGGCAGGTCCTGCTCGGGGTCGCTGCCGAAGCGGGCGCGGTAGGCGACGCGGTCGAGGCCCGCGCTGTGGAGCAGGGACTGGATCGTGAAGCGGCGCCGCTGCTCCTCGGGGTCGAGGCGGGTCCCGTAGTCGGCGCGCGCGAGCTCGGCGTCGCTGCGCTCGACCCAGTCGGCGATGATCGAGCGCACGCCCTTGGCGCCGACCGCGTACTCGCTCGCGTAGTGGAGCGCGCGGGTGTAGCTGCGCGCGCCCACGCCCAGGCCGACCATGCCGTCTTGCTGACAGGAGTAGGCCGGCCCCGGGGGCAGGTCCTGGCCGCGCTGGCGGAACAGGCGCATCGAGACCTGCTCGTAGCCGCGCTCGAGCAGGAACTCGCGGCCCAGCCGGTAGAGGCGCAGGCGCGGGTCGCGCTCGGGGTCCCCCAGCACGTAGTCCTGGTCCGCTCCGTCGCGCTTGCCCAGGCCCGTGAGCGGGCGCACGTAGAGCGGGTAGAGGAAGGTCTCGCTCGGCCCCAGCTCGACCAGGCGCGCCAGGCTGAACAGCCAGCTCTCCTCGGTCTGACCGGGCAAGCCGTAGATCAGGTCCAGGTTGACCAGGGGGAAGCCCGCGGCCTGGATCCACTCCACCGCCTGCTCGACCCGCGCCGTGCGCTGCGGCCGCCCCGCCGCGCGGGCCTCGTCCTCGAGGAAGCTCTGGACGCCCATGCTGGCGCGGTCGACGCCCGCCTCGCGCAGCAAGGCCAGCTTGTCGGGGTCCACCGTGTCGGGGGACATTTCGCAGCTGACCGGGACCTGCTCGGGCCGCGCGCCGAGGGAGCGGAGCAGCTCGAACAGGCGCGCCAGCTGCGGCAGCTCGAGCTGGGTCGGGGTCCCGCCGCCGACCGCCAGGCGCGCGAAGCTCGCGGGGCCCAGCGCCTGCCCCGTCTGCTCGACCTGGCGCGCGAGGGTCGCGAGCCACCGCTCGACCAGGCTCTCCTGGGGGTTGGTCTGGGTGAACAGATTGCAGAACCCGCAGCGGAACTCGCAGAAGGGCACGTGCGCGTAGAGGAAGAGCGCTTCGCGGCCCTCGTCGCGCCACACCTCGCTCAGGGGCAGGGGCTCGGCGAAGGGGCGGTAGGCCGTCTTGTGCGGATAGGCGTAGGCGTAGCCCTGATAGGGCGAGCCGCGCAGGCGGCGGTCGAGCTCGGTCACGAGCAGCTTCACGCGCTCTCCAGCACGAACTCAGCGTAGGGGACGGTCAACACGAGGGGGTGATTGATTCGGTGGCCGCGCAGGCCGTCCTCGCCGTAGAGGGTCCCGTGGTCGGAGGTGACCACACAGAAGGTCGGCCGGCTGCGCGCGCGGAAGGTCGCGAAGAGGGGCGCCAGCGCGCCGTCGACGTAGGCCAGCGCGGCGGCGTGGCTCTCGCGGTCGTCCTCGTCCTGGCCCAGGTAGTGGCCGTTGGGTTGGTGGATCGCCGACACGTTCATGAACAGGAAGGTCGGCTCGTCGCGCCCCTCGAGCAGGCGCTGGGCCAGCTCGACCTGGTGCTCGGTCGAGCGCGGGTCGGTCACGCCGAGCTCCTCGCTCCAGTGCGCCTCCTGAAAGTGCCCCGGCAGGACCTGGCCCAGGGGGCTCTTGAGGTTGAAGAAGCCGACCCCGCCAATGCAGATCGTGCGGTAGCCCCGCGCGGCCAGGCCGCTGGGGAGGTCGGGCGCGTCGAGCACGCAGGTCGTGGGCGCCGTCGACTCGGAGCCCGGGAAGCGAGCGGCGAAGAGGCGCGGGTGCGGCCCCTGGCCCGCGGGGGTGGGCAGGAAGCCGGCGAAGAAGGCGCTGTGGGCGGCGAAGGTGAAGTTGCCCGGGGTCTGGCGCTTCTCCCAGCGCCCCTCGGGCAAGAGCGCCGCCAGGGTGGGCGTCCGCCCCGCCACCAGCTCTTGCTTGGCCACGTCGTAGCGGAGCGTGTCGAGCACGACGAAGAGCAGGTCGTGGGTGCCCACGATCTGGTTCATGTCTCGCGCTCCTTCGCTCACGCCGCCGCCAGCGCGGCCGCCACCTCGGCCTGGTAGGTGTCGCGCCCGTCCACGAGCACGCGCGGGAGCAGGTCGCCGAAGGCGTTGACCTCGAGCACCGCCCGCTCGCCCTTGCGGGTCATGCAGAGGTCGACCCCGGCGTAGAGCGGGGCGCCGACCGCGGCGCAGGCGGCCTCGCAGGCCTCCATCGCCCGCTGCCAGGCCTCGGGCCCGACCTGGGCCTGGCAGGCCTCGAGGTCGCCGCGCGGGTTGAGCAGGTGCAGGTTGGTCAAGGGGCTCTCGCTGGTCCGCACGACCACGTGGCTGGCGCGCCCGCCGATCACGACGCAGCGCAGGTCGGAGCTCTTGCCCCCCAGGCGCAGCTTGGGCAGCCAGGCCTCGACCTGGACCCCCTCACGGCAGAGCGCGTCCACGATCGCGGCCACGTCGGCCTCGCGGGTGTAGCGGCGGATCTTGCGCGAGTTGTAGAGCAAGAGCTGACCCTCCTGGCGGACCAGCTCCACGGTCGTGGTGGCGACCACCTTGCGCGGGTCCTTGGGGTGCGTGGCCAGCGCGATCACGCCCGAGGCCGAGCTGGCGTGGCTGGCCTTGACGAACACGCGCGGCAAGGACGCCGCGGCCATCGCCTCGCGCAGGGCGGCGTAGCTCCCGATCGGCCCCGGCAAGGCCGGCGGCACGGGCACGCCCGCCGCCTCGCAGGCCGCGTGGCAGCGAGGCTTGTCGAACATCAGTCGGATCGCGCTGGGCGGGGACATCACCTGGACCTCGGGCTGGGCCGCCAGGATCGCTTCGATCCGCGTCAGCGCAACCAGGAAGCCCTCGTGACGCTGGCGGAGGAAGCGCACGCGCCCCTTGTCCTCGGCGAGCGCCCGCGCGCCAGCGGCGTCGATCCGCTCCGCGTCGCCGAGCTCGGCGTCCGCCCCGAGCGCGATCAGCTCGCGCTCGACGGCGAAGCTCTTGCCCGTCGACTCGATCCGGAGCGAGGTCGGACCGCCTTCCCCTGCGAGGGCGGCCGCGAGGACCTCGGGCTCGGCCAGG
This sequence comes from uncultured bacterium, assembly GCA_937911525.1. Classification (GTDB taxonomy): domain Bacteria; phylum Planctomycetota; class J058; order J058; family J058; genus NORP233. The sequence continues at coordinate 3,526 of CALDQK010000600.1, read as the reverse complement.
AAGTCGAGCCAGGACACCACCCTCGCGGGCGGCTGCCCGAGGGCCGCGAGCGCCTCCTGGAAGAAGGCGATCCGCTTGCCCTCGGGGTTAGCGAGGCCGATCCACCGCACGACCGGTCCAGCTCACTACTCGCCGACGGCGGTGTAGCGGTCGTCCGGGTAGTCGGGGTCGAGGGCCGACTCGTCGGCGATCACCTTGACCGGCGAGAGCGCCTCGATCCGCTGCTGGACCGCGTCGCTCATGTAGTGGTGCTCGAGGTTGAGCGTCTTGAGCGCCTTGATCTTGCTGTTCTCCAGCAGCGCCTGCGCGCCGCGGTCGCTGAGCGTGCCCATCGAGAGGTCGACCACCTCGAGCTGGCCGAGGATCGGCGCGTTCTTGAGCGCGACCGCGATGTCGTCGCTGATGTCGCTGTTCATGAGGCCCAGATACTTCAGCTTGGGGAAGTTCTTGCCCTCGAGGAAGCCCTTGACGTCGGCCACGGTGCTGTCGGCGCCGTATTCGTCGGTGCCGAGCCAGAGCTCGAGCTTCTCGAGCGCGGGCAGCTCGAGGTTGCCCAGCTCACGGACCGCCGAGCCCGGGGTGCCGCCCGACTCGACCAGGATCGACTTCAGCTTGTCGTGCTTGAACTTGCCGCTGAAGCCGAGCCCGTTGCCGCCGCGGACCTTGAGGGTCTCGAGCGCGGGCAGCTTGTTGATCAGGGGGCCAATGTCGCTGTTCTGGATCCAGCTGATCTCGGCTTCGTCGTAGTCGATGTCGCCCACGAAGAGCGCCTTGAGCCCGGCCAGGTCGTCGGCGTGGCGGGTCAGGATCTCGATCGAGTCGGTCGCGTCGTAGCCCCAGTAGCCCAGGACCAGGGCCTCGATCTTGCCCACGTTGGGGTCGTCGAGGAGCTTCTTGAGCAGCGCGTCGAACTCGTCCTCGTTCTGCCAGTTGACCGAGACGCGGTAGGCGCCCTTGACGTCGGTGATCCCCAGGTCGGGGTCGTAGTCGTAGATCGGATAGCCCGCGAAGGACTCGCCGCTCGGCTGCTGGGCCCGGGGCGCCGGCGACGGGGCCGGCTCCTCGCCCAGGCGCTCGTTGACGGTGGGCGTCCGCTCGGGCGCCGCGTCGTCGGCGCTCGGCGCGTCCGCGCTCTCGACGGCCGGGGTCGGCTCGGGGTCCTTCGCCGCGGGGGCCGCCTGGCCCTGGAAGCGGCTGGTGCCGGTGTTGCCGACGCAGGCGCCGGCGCAGACGCCGCGCTCGGCGTCGACCTGGACCGAGAGCAGGTCGGCCGCCGTGGCCTCGTTCTGGAGGCGACCGCGGGCGCCGGTGGCCTCGCGCAGGACGCCGCGCAGCTGCTCGCCGCGCTGCTCGAGCACGCCGCTCTGGACCTGCTCCTCGCCGTCGCGGGCGTAGCGGATCTGGCGGCGCGCCGCCACGCTCCCGTCGTCCTGCTGGGTCAGCGTCAGCTGCCCGGTGTAGGGGCCCCGGCGGAGGTCGTTGCCCTCGATCTGGAAGGACTGCTCGCTGTCGGCGAAGGCGGGGAGCGCGGCGAGGAAGGTGAACACGACGCCGGCGGCGCCGGTGATGAGCTTGCGGAGCATGGTGTCTTCTCGAGGGGGGCGCGGATCGAGCCCGAGGGCGATCCGCTGCGAGGTTTGGAGTTGTTGCTCGCCCCCATTGCACGCCCGGTGCCCATCGCCACCCGGCGCTAACTCCTGCTGGCCGCGCTTCGTTTCGTCCCAGGTGAGTCCCACGCCGGAATTTGGGCGTGGGATTAACCTTGGCTTTGCAAGCGCAGCCCTGGACTGGAGTTTCGCGCTTTCAAGGAAGGCAGCCCGTCTCGAGCTGTCGCTGGTGCGTCGTCGCCCTGGATCTTCGGTTCATCGCAGAGGACGCGGAGGACGCAGAGATTGCGCAGAGAGCTCCAAGCGGAGCGAAGGCGTGGCCGACCAGCGACGGCGCTGCACCTGCGCCTACGTCCTCTGCGAGTGAGTCACGAGAGACGGCCTCGCCGACGAGCCGCTTCTCCACGAAGCTCTGCGTTCGCTCGATCCGCTCGAGGGGCGCGTCGTGGGACGTGACGCGGGTCGAGCCTCACTGGGCGGCCAGCTCCGCGGCGGCGGCGCGGACCGGGCAGTGCATTCCGAGCCGGATCAGGACCAGGAAGGCGCAGGGGACGAAGGTCAGCGCCAGGAGCGTCGCGCCCGCGACGCCGCCCGCGATCGTGACGGCCAGCGGGCGCCAGAAGGCGCCGCCCGCGACCAGGAGCGGGACGAAGCCCGCGATCGTGGTCAGGGTCGTCGCGACCACGTGGCGGGTCGAGCGGATCACGACCGCCTGGACCGCCCGCGCGTCGCCCTGGGAGGCCGCCGGGTCCTCCCGGATCGCGGCCAGGACCACGATCGCGTCGTTGATCGCGACGCCGATCAGGCCCATCGTCCCCACGATCCCCATGAAGCCGAAGGGCGCGCGGAAGGTCCAGAGCGAGGCCATGGCCAGGCCGACCGCCAGCAAGCCCACCGCGCCGATCACGGCTGCCTGGCGGAAGGAGCGGAAGGAGAGGACCAGGGTCGCGATCATCAGCACCAGGAGCACGCCGGCCGAGGCCAGCAGGTTGCCCACGGCCTGGTCGCGCTCGTTGGACTCGCCGCCGACCTCGAAGCGGTAGCCGCTGGGGAGCTCGAAGCCCTCGCGCTCGAGCGCCGCCAGGTAGGCCGAGAGCACCGTGCTCGGGAGCACGCCCGCGCGGACGAAGCCCTGCACGGTGTTGATCCGCTCGCCGTTGCGCCGCTGGAGCGAGCCCTTGGCGGGCGTCAATTGCAGCTGACCCAGCGCCGAGACCGGCGCGGCCCGGCGGGCGTCCGTCCCGGGGCGGAGGGCGCCGAACACGCCCGTCGACTCCAGCCCGCCGATCGTCTGGCGCGCGCGCTCCTCGACCCGGACCCGGACCGCGACCTCCTCGCTGCCCTCGAGGAGCGTCCCCCCGCGGGCGCCGCGCAGGGCGCCCTCGAGCTGGCTCGCGACCTCGGTCGGGCTCACGCCCAACAGGCGCGCGTGCTCCTCGTCGAGGGCCAGGGTCAGCTGCGGGCGACCGCTGGCCTGGGTGGTGCGCGTCAGGACCACCTCGGGCACGCGCTCGAGGATCCCGCGGGCCTGCTCGCCGAGGGCGATCAGGCGCTCGGGGTCGGGGCCGTAGAGGTGCAGCTCGACGGGGGCCTCGAAGGGCGGCCCCTGCTCGAGCAGCTTGACCAGGGCCTGCGCGTCGGGCAGCTCGCGGGTCAGGCGGCGCTGGAGGCCCGCCACCACGCGCGCGCTCTCCTCGCTGCTCTTGAGCTGGACCAGGCCCTGGGCGTAGAAGGTCGCCCCGTCCTGGCCGGCGATCAGGTTGTAGTAGAACTTGGGCGCCGTCCGCCCCACGAACCAGTGCACGTCCTCGACGGCGGGGTCGCGCAGGAGCACCTCGCGCGCGCGGAGGGCGGCGGCGCGGGTCTCGGCGACCGAGGACTGGTAGGGCAGGCGCAGCTCGACCGGGACCTGGTCGCGG
>CALDQK010000599.1 GCA_937911525.1 uncultured bacterium | reverse complement strand
ACGCGTGTGGGACGACGGGCAGATGTTGCCCACGTGAACGGGTCGAGGAAACGAATCAACGGCCTCGCTTCTGCGCGCAAGGGGTCTCGCCGACGAGGGTCTTGCAGCGGGGGCAGCGCAGAGGGCTGCGGTGGTAGCCGCGCTTGCGGCAGACGTCGCAGATCGGGAACTCGGCGGGGCGGGCCCGGGGACAGTTGCGCACGTGACGACGCCAGTCAGCGACGCGCCCGTTGCAGTGCGGGCAGCGATTCCGCTCGGGCTTGAGCAAGGGCGGCTCGAAGGGATCCAGGTTGCGGATCTTGCGCTCGACCCAGGCCCGAACCACCAGGCCGCAGCCGTCGCAGGCGTAGAGCCGGCGCGCGTCCGTGTGCCGGCACAGATCCCCGTCCGCACCCGAGCGGGCGCAGATCACCGTGCCCGCCTCGGCGCCCTCCGCCATGGGGCCTTGGCAGGCAGGACAGCGGGGCTCCTCGGGGTGAACCTCGACCTCGAGGGCCACCTCGAGCCGGATCAACTCGTCGTGCTCCTCGCGCGTCAGCTGGTCAAGACGAAGGAGCAGCGCAGCGCGGCGCTCGAGGCCCGCGGCTCTCCCGGCTGCGGCGTTGATCCGCTGCTCGAGCTCCTCGATCGTCTTGAGGATCATGGGCCGGAGGGGGTGGAGATCGACGCCGCCGCCGTAGTCGGGGACGACCCCCGTCAGCTCGAGGGCGTGGCGATAGGCCCTCAGCGCGGCTGGCTCGTCGTCGGCGCGGAGGTGCAACTCGCCGAGGCGAATCAACACCTCCGGCGTGGCCTCGGCTTGGGCCAACCGCTCGTAGTGCGCGATCTCCCGGTCCAAACTCACGGGTCGAGTCTACAGCTCGTTGCTGATCTCCAAGGCGTTGCCGTCAGGATCCAGGAAGTAGAGCGAGCGCAGCGGAGCGCGCGCGCCCGTGCGCTCGACCGGGCCCTCGACCACCTCGACGCCCTCCGCCGCGAGATGCGCGGCGACCTCGGCCAGCGGCGTGCGGGTCGTGAAGCACAGATCGCCCGAGCCAGGCGTAGGACGGACCGGCAAGGGAGCGGCGGGGGCGGACAGGGCGTGCAGGTTGATCTTCATGTCGCCGAAGCGGAGCGCGCGGCGCCCGTTGTTGAAGGTGATCGGCTCGAAGCCGAGCACGCGCGCGTAGAAGCAACAGGTCGCCTCGACGTCGGCCACGGTCAGGACCAAGTGGTCGAGCCGCTCGACCTCGATCACGGCGCTAGCTCGCGCGAACGCTGCGTCGCCTTGACCACCGCCTTGAGCAAGGTCACCCGCAGCTTGCCCTCCTCGAGCTCCATCAGCCCGTCCACGGTGCAGCCGGCGGGCGTCGTCACGGCGTCCTTGAGCAAGGCCGGGTGCTGCCCCAGCTCGAGCACCATTCGCGCCGCGCCCAGGACCGTCTGGGCCGCGAGCAACGTCGAGGTGTCGCGGGGGATCCCGACCTTGACCCCGGCCTCGGCCAGGGACTCGATCACCAGATAGACGTAGGCCGGACCGCTGCCCGAGAGACCGGTCACGGCGTCCATTAGCCCCTCGTCGAGGACCGCCGTCTTGCCCACCGGCGAGAACAGGGCCTCGGCCAGGGCCAGGTCCTCCTCCTTGGCCGCGGCTCCGCCGGCCAGGACGCTCATTCCCTCTCGCAGCACGGCCGGGGTGTTGGGCATGACGCGCACCACGGGGACGCCGGGAACGAGGTCCTGCTCGATCCGGGCCGTGGGCACCCCCGCCGCGATCGAGATCACCAGCGTCTCGGGCGTGATCGCCGCGCCTACTTCCGCGAGCACGCTGGGCACCACCTGCGGCTTGGTCGCCAGCAGGACGACGTCGGCCCCGGTCACCGCGCTGACGTTGTCTGGGCTCGGCTCGATCCCCAGCGCCTCGATCCGCTTGCGCGAGGCGCTGCGCTTGGCCGTGCCTCGCACGCTCAGGCCGAGGTCCGACTCGAGCCAGCCCTTGACCAGGGCCTCTCCCATGGTCCCCACTCCGAGGACCGCCAGGGTCTTGCCAGCCAGCACGTGCTACCTCCAGGGTGTTTGTGAGCGCGTTGGCCCGGGAATATAGTCGAGGCTGGGAGGAAACCTTGGCGAAGGTGTTCGGCGCGATCTTGGCGCTAGCAGGAGCGGCCCTCGGCGTCGCGTTCCTGGGCAGCGGTGCCGCAGGCCTCTTTCCGCCTGCGCCCTGGGCGAGCCAGCTCGGCCCCGCCGCTGGCTCCCGTTGGTTGGTCCTCGGCGGAGCCCTCCTCTACGCGGTCGGGATCGCGCTCGCGGGCCGACGCGGGCCCAAGGACGAGCGCTACGCCACCGCGGAGGTGTTCTGCCTCGCCAGCGGGGGGCTCTCCCTCGCCCTGGCCGTGACCCTGGTGCTGGGGACCCGCGCCCTGTGGCCTGAGACCGTCCTGGGCTCGATCCTGCTCGGCAGCAGCGCCGAGTGCCTGATCGCGCTCGGCTGCGCCCTCTACGCCGCGATCAAGGGCGGCACCCGCAAGCTGCTCTTCGTGCCGGGGGTCCTGCTGACCGTCGTCGTCTCCGTGTTCCACCTCCTCGTGCTCGCGCTGGGGATGGCCTAGGTGGCGCTCAGCTACTGCGAAGTCTGCGGCGTCCTGATCAAGGGAGGCGGCCAGGACCTGCCCGAAGGGGTGATCTGCGACGAGTGCTTCGCCTCCCGTCAGGTCGAGGTCCCCGAGGAGTCGGGCGTCGACGAGGCGAACCCCAAGGAGAAGATCCAGTTCGAGTGCCCCTACTGCGCCGCCGTGCTGCGGGTCGCGGTCAACCGGGGCAAGCGCACCAACATTCGCTGCCCCAAGTGCACGGAGACCTTCTACGCCGCCCCTGACGGGAGCGTGAAAGCGCGCCTCGAAGGCAACACCACCCAGGTCCTCGTTCAGGACGACCTCTACGACACGCTCAGCACCCCGTCCAGCGGAACCGAGGCGGGCCCCGACGAGCAGACCAGCACGCGCGCCATGCGCGCCGCCAAGAACGCCACCCAGCCCATGCGCCCCATGGGGCACGCCTCGACCCAGCCCCTGCGACCCCTCGGCGGCGCCAAGAGCTCGGGCGCGCACCAGCGCCCGACCGCTGGATTCCCGCCCCTGCGCCCCGGCGGCTCGGGACAACACGACAAGCCGACGGGCAGCTTCGGCCAGCTCGGCGAGGCTCCCGCCGTCCTTCAGCCTGGCGGCGGCGGCGCCGGCGGCGGCAGCGGCGGGCTCGATCTCCTCCCCGAGGAGGTCTCGATCAGCGACGTGCGGCGCAAGACGGCGACCCACATGCGCCAGGAGCTGCGCGCCAGCGACGAGGGCCGGATCGCCCTCGACGCGGGCTCCCTGCGCGAGAAGACCGAGCGCCTCAAGCGCGGCAAGCTGCACGAGAAAATGGAGGAGGAGCTCCCCGCCGCAGAGCCCGCCAGCCGCAGCACCGGCAAGAAGCCCAAGCCCAAGGCGCCCAAGAAGAGCGGCCGAGTCAGCGACCGGATCAAGCGCAAGGACTCGGGCAAGCTCGACAAGAGCTCGGGCACGATCAAGCGCGAGAAGCGCGTCGCCACCGCCCGTCAGCGCGCGGACGAGATCGAGGCCGAGCGCTCGGGGCGCGCGCTCAGGCTCGGCATGGGCTGGATCCTGGTCACCCTGCCCCTGCTGGCCGCGCTCTTCTTCATGCGCCTCGGCTGGCGCGAGGCCTCGCTGGTCGCGCCCGAGAAGCCGGTGGGTCGCGCGCTGCGCGCCGCCGGCGGGCAGGGCGACCGCGCGGTCCGCTCGCTCAATGAGCTGCTCCCTGCGGGCTCTCGCTTGCCCGACCTGCCTCCCGAGCGTCCGGTGTCCCTCCCGCCTGGGGGCGTGACCCCGGTCACCTCCAGGAGCGCCCCCAAACAGGAGTAGCGCGCGTCGACGGGCTCAACCGTGCGCGGCGAGCAGATAGATCGTCAGCGCGAAGAGCCCGACCATGCTCGCGGTCTCGAGCCAGTTGACCCGCCCGTCGTCCTGGATCGACTTCCAGAGGATCAGCATCGTCGGGAAGCCGAACACCATGACCGAGGTCGTCTCGAGGTCGATCGGGAGCACGCCGTCGGGGTAGGTCGGCACCATGCCGAGCTGCCCGAACGCGCCGATCATGATCAAGGAGATCGGCAGCACCACGAAGGGGACCTGCGTCACCTGGCCCGAGACGTTGGCGAGCGCGAGGTCGTACATCCCCTTGAAGTGGGCCGTCGCGATCATCAGGTAGGCGCCCGAGCAGGCGAACACGCTGATCACGATCGCGCCGACCATCTCCGAGTAGCCGCGCGCCGTGAGCGACTTGACCAGGATGTCGGCGAACTCGCCCACCGCGTGGCCGCCAATGACCGAGGTCACGATCCCCAGCACGCCGAAGAAGGCGATCACGCCCCAGCTCGGCGCCTCGCTCGAGTCGGCCGCGGCCGGCGCGGGCGCGGGCGTCTCCGCCTTGGCCTCGCCCTCCGTGGCTTCAGCGTCCGCGTCCGCGCCGGTCTTCGCCTCTGCGTCCTCCTCGGCCGCGTCCGCCTCGGCCTCGCCAGCGCGCTCCGCGCTCGACGCAGGCGCCGCGGCGCTCGCCGCGGCCGCGACCGCCGCCGGCTTGGGCGCGTCGCTGGCGCTGAAGCGCTTGACCAGCCGCACCAGGGCCACCGCCTCCACGAAGAGCAGCACGGCGCCGATCACGTAGAGGTCCCAGGCGTTGAGCGCAGCCGGGCCCTCCCCCTTATGGAACATGCGCATCGTGATCATCATGGAGCTCACGGCCAGCAGCACGCCGCCCGCGCAGGCGTAGAGGTCGGTGCTCAGCTTGACCATGGGCTCGGGCATGCGCGCCGAGCCGTGCTCGTCGCGCGGGAGCAAGCCCGCGTAGACGCCGAAGGAGAGCGCCCCCACGTGCAGCGTCAGCGCGACGACCACGAAGGCCACCCGCGGCTCCTTGGCGATCACGAAGGCCAGCATCACGACCTCGGGCAGGTTGCTGGCCAGGCCCGCCATGGTGCCCGCCACGAACTGGTTCCAGCCCAGCCGCTCGCCGAGGCCCTCGACGCTCTTGATCATGGCCTCGCACGAGCCGAACACGACCGCGATCCCGCCCACGGCCAGCAGCGCGGCGATCAGCCACCCGGGGCCCGTGTGCGCGTGCTCGAGCCCGTAGGCGACCCCGCACAGGATCCCGCCGCCGATCAGTGCCCCGATCCAGGTGTTTCCGCCGCCGCCGCCGCCAGCCATAGCTCACGCTCCCCTCTGGAGGCGCCGAGTCTACTGGCTGTGAGATGCCAGCTGGGGTGTCCCGCTACAGGTCCTTGGCGCGGCCCGCCGCCGAGCGGAGGTCCTCCGCCAGCGAGTCGAGGAAGTCGAGGCGCGGCTCGACCATGGCGGCCTTGGCGAGGAAGGCGTCGAGCTCCTTGTCGCCCCAGCCCTTGTCCGGGCGGTCGCGCAGGCGCTCGCCCATGGCGCGGCGGGCCTCCTTCTTCTTGCTCGCGAGCACCGCCCCCTGAGCCGCGGCCTTGGCCTTCTCGACCGCGCCCGCGGCGGCGGCCTTCATGCGCCCGAAGAGCCCGCCCTTCTTCTTCTCTTCCTTGGCCGGCTTCTCGGCGGCCGCGGCGCCCTCGGCCTCGAGCGCGTCCCAGGCCGCGAAGGGGTCGTCGTTGCCGGCCTTCTTGGCCGCCTTCTGGATCGCCTTCTTGCGCGCGGGGTCGGCCAGGATCGCGTCCACGATCTTGGCCTCCTTGGCCTCGAGCTTGCCGCGGTCGCCCTCGAGGTCGTCGAGGACCAGCTTCAGCCGCGCGGCCACCGCCTCGCGGTAGCGCTCGATCCCGACCCCGTCGAACTTGCCGCTCTTGAACTTGACCCCCGGCCGGTCGAAGGCCCGCTTGAGCACCCCGCACTGGGTCTCCATCTTGCGGATCTCGCCGATCGCGCCGCCCTCGCGGTCGATCCGCGCCGCCTTGCCGAAGATCTCCTTGGCGTGGTCGAAGTACTGCGCGGCGAACACGCACTTGCCCGCCGAGAGGACGACGCCCTGCTTCACGTCGTCCTCCATCTTGCGCCGCCCGCAGAGGGCAGCGCGCGAGAGGCCGAGCGGGATCTGGAAGGCGCCCGCCCACAGGTTGTCCTTGCCGGCGGGGTCCTTGACCGTCGCCTTGAGCACCTCGCCGTCGTCGGCGGTGTCGTCGATCTTGTCGAGCAGCCAGTCGACGCCGTGGCCCACGATCTGGCGCTCG
>CALDQK010000598.1 GCA_937911525.1 uncultured bacterium | reverse complement strand
CCCGCTGATCCGCGAGGCGATCGGCCCCGACGGCGCGCCCCTCCCCGGCGACCGGCTGGTGGAGGTGGACGCTGCCATGCTCCGCGACGAGCAGGCGCGCGCCCAGCTGATCGACTGGCGCGAGGTCCTCGCGCGGCCCCTGCCCCGGCAGCTGGTCCTGCTCGAGGGGACCGCGCCGGAGCCGGAGCCCGAGCCCGAGGTCGAGCCCGAGCAGGTCGAGCTGGGCGGGCAAATGCTCCTCAGCGACGACATGGCGCGGGCCTATCAGATCGGCGCCGCGCGCGCGGGCGAGGGCGGCAATCGCTTCGACGTCACGATCCAGGGCGACGGCTCCTTCCCCGGCCTGCGCGAGCCAGCCGAGCAAGCCGTGGTCGAGGTCGCGCCGGGCAAGCCCGACGTGATCGAGCGCGAGCGTGACCTGCTCTCGCGCGGGCTCCCGGGGCTGGTCCGGCTGCTCGACTCGGGCAAGACCGGAGGCGGCGAGCCCTACCTGGTGCTGGAGCGCCTCGTGGCCAGCCCCTCGGCGCGCTTCCGCCGCAAGACCGACCCCGCGACCGCGCTCGACATCTTCCTCAACGCCCTGGAGGACCTGCGCCGCCTGCACGGCGCCAGCCAAGGGGTCGTGCTCTGCGGGATCGACCCGGGCGCGATCCAGCTGCGCATGGGCGATCGAGGGGTCGACATCGACGACTCCACCTACCTGCAGCGCCTCGCGAGCGGCGACTGGTGCCCCGTGTTCGCGCGGATCGCCGACGCGCGGGACAAGCGCCTGCTCGCGCTCGAGCGGGGGGCTGCGGGTGAGCAGCTCGGCTCGCCGATCTACCTGGCCCCCGAGACGGCGCCGATCCTCCTCTCGGGGCGCGTGCTGCAGGGTCACTACTCGCCCAAGTCGGACGTCTACGCCTTGACGCTCACGCTCTACACCCTGATCGCGGGGCGCTTCCCCTACGAGAAGACCGGCGTCTACCAGCTGCAAGGCGCCGAGCTCCAGGCCGCGCTCAGCCGGATCAAGCACGAGCACATAGACCCGATCGACCCCGACGCGCTCGCGACGGTCGTGGACGACCAGACCCGCGAGCGGCTCGAGCGCCTGTTCCGAATGGGGCTCGCGCCCGACCCCAACCTGCGGCCCTCGGCTCAAGCCCTGCTGCGCGTCGCGCGGCAGGCCTTCGACGTGCGCGAGCACCAGCCCGAGGGGCCGGGGTTGCGCATGCGGCAGGGCCGCTTGCCTGGCCCGACGGCGGCGTCCTACGGGGTCTGAAGCGCGGGCTCGGGCGGCGGCGGAGGAGCTCGCGGCCGCCGAGCGCTCGCTCGCCGCGGGCGACCCCCAGGGCGTGGAGCAGCTCACGAAGGCGCTGGCCGCGCTCGATCCGCGCCGCGCCGAGGAGGAGCTCCTCGCGCGCGCGCGGGCCTTCGGCGAGACCGACCCGCGCGTCGTCGCAGGCCTCAGCGCCCGGATCGCCGCAGCCGCCGCTCCCACCGGGGCGTGGCGGGCTTCGGTCCACGGCGCCGAGACCGCGCTCGTCGACGAGCGGGGCGCCCGCGAGCGCGGGGCCCCGCCGCTCCAGGCGGGGGGGAGCTTCTCGCCCTATCGCGTCGTGAGCAGGATCGGCGCCGGCGGGATGGGCCTGGTGCTGCGCGTTCAGCACGAGGAGACGGGCGCGCACTACGCGCTCAAGACCCTCGTGTCGCGCGAGAGCGCAGACCCTGAGCTGGTCGCGCGGGCTCGCCAGCGCTTCGCGCGCGAGGCCGAGCTGAACGCGCGCCTCGATCACCCCGGCGTGGTGAGGGTCCACGCGGCCAGCCTCACCGGAGCGCTCCCCTGGCTGGTGCAGGACCTCGTCGAGGGCGGCAACCTCGCCGAGCGCGTCAACGAGCGCGGGCCTCTCGCCGAGGAGGAGGCGCTGCGCCTGATGGCCAGCCTGGTCGAGGCCCTCGCCCACGCCCACACCCGGGAGGTCCTCCACCGCGACCTCAAACCCGAGAACGTGCTCCTGGACGAGCGCGGCGAGCCGCGCCTGGCCGACTTCGGCCTCGCGATCAGCCTCCGCGAGCACAGCCTGCGCATGACCGCCGCCGGCGAGATCCTCGGCACGCCTGCCTTCCTGGCCCCCGAGCAGATCTCTCAGGCCGGGGACAACGAGGCGAGCGTCGACCTCTACGGGCTCGGCGGGGTGCTCTACTACGCCCTCACGGGTCAGCCTCCCCTCGACTTGAGCGCGTGCGAGCACATGGTCGCCGCGCTGCAGACGATCCTGAAGGCGCCTCCGCAGCCGCCCAGCGCCCTCCGGCCCGAGCTCTCGGCGGACGTCGACGCGCTGGTGCTGGGGCTCCTCGTCAAGGACCCGGCGCAGCGGACCACGCTGCCCCAGCTGCGCGAGCAGCTGCGTCGCCTGCTCGCGGGCGAAGGCCTGGGGGCCGCGGGGCCTGGGCGCGGCTGGGGTCCGCTGGTCGCCGGCGCGCTGGCGACGCTCAGCCTGGGGCTCGCCCTGGTCTTCGCCCTGGGCGGGCCCAGCGAAGCGGACGCCCTGCGGGCGGCCGAGAGCTGGAGCGAGCGCGCCGCGAGCAGCGCGGCGCTCTTCGGCTCGGCGGCCCTGGCCTGGGACGAGGCCGCCCTGGCCGCGCGCGAGGAGGAGCTGCGCGCGCTGGAGGGCGTCCGCGCCCAGGCCTTGCGCGAGCGCGTCGCTGCCTGCCGCCGGCTGCGCGCGGAGCAAGTCGGCCAGCCGGCGCCCCTCCCTCCCGACGCGGCGAGCCGCGACGCCCTGGCGCGGGTGATCGACGCGCGCCTGCTGCTGGGTCGCGGCGAGCTGGAGTCGGCCCGCGCGCGCCTGGCGCAGCTCCCGCCCGACGCCTTCGGCGTGGCCGAGCTGAGCCTGCTCCTGGAGGGGACGAGCGCGCGCCTCTGCGGCGCGGGGGCGCGGGTGGCGCCGGAGCTGCGGCCCTGGGCCGAGGCTGCGCTGCAGCGCCGGCTGCGCAGCGAGCTCGAGGCGGCGTCCGAGGGCGCGGACCTGGCCCGCCTGGGCGAGCGCTGCCGGCGCGCGGCGGAGGCGGGCTACGAGCTCGGACCCCTCAGCGCGACCAAGCGAGCGCTCGCGGACCGGGCGACCTCGCGGCTGGCGGAGGGGCTCGAGGCCGAGGCCGAGGCCGAGCTCCCGCGCCGCCTGCGCGAGCTGGGCGAGTTCCTGCGCGCGCCGCCGCGCGTGCTGCCCAGCCCGGTGACCCGCGCCGCGCTGCGGAGGTCGCTCGGCGCCTTGATCGCGGCGCGCGCGCCCGGCTCCCTGGATCGGGGCGGGCCGCGGCGCCTGGCGAGCCTGCTCGGCTTGGTGGGCTGGGCCTGGCTGGAGCTCGCCCCTGACGCGGCGCCCACCGGGGCGGCGCTCCTGAAGGCCCTGGGTCACGTGCGCCAGGAGCACGACAAGTTCACCTCGCCGGTCGAGCTGGTCGGGGGCATGCGCCTCGTGCCTGCCCAGCGCGTGCGCCGCGCCGTGTTCGAGCAGAGCCTCGACGCGCTCGTCGCCCTGCGCGCCCGGCACCCGCAGAGCGCCGCGCCGGCCTTCCTGGTCGTGCTCAAGCGGGGCTCCTGGAACGAGCCTCAGCTCAGCTCTCCGCCCCTCTCGCTGCTGCGGGAGTTTGGGGCGCAGCTCCGCGCTCCGGCCTGCGATCTGCCTCCTCGCCAGCGCGCCTTCGCGGCGGGCTACCTGGCGATTCACCTCGGCGAGCTGCTGGCGCGCAGCGCGCGCCCGAGCCTGGCGCGGGAGGTGCTGGGCTGGGCGGAGGACTATCACCGCCACCGCCTCGGCTGGGGTCAGCTCGCGCTCTCGGTGGCCAGCGCCGAGGGGCGCGCGCGTCACGTCCTGGGGGACGACCCGCACGGCCTCTCCACCTGGCGCGCCTGCGTCGAGGCCATGCGCGCGCCGCGCAAGGGTCTGATCGATCGCTTCGAGCGCAGGCTCCGGGACCTGCCAGACGCGCTGGCGGGGCAGGCCCTGGCCCTCGCGGAGGCAGGGCGCCCAGAGGAGGCCCTGGGCGCGGTCGAAGAGGCGCTCCGGCTGTGCGCTGCGCACGGCGAGAAGCAGAAGGCCGCGTGGCTCGACCAGCTCGTGGTCAAGTCGAAGCTGCTGCAGGGAATGGGTCGCGCGGAGGAGGCCTGGTCGCTGCTCGAGGCCGAGGTCCCGATCGGCTACCTCTCGCGGGAGTTCGCCTGCGTCGCGATCGAGGGCCTGCTCCGGCGGGGAGAGGCTCGCCGAGCGAGGGTCCTGCTCGATCGGGCCCGCAGCCGCTTCCCCGCTCAGGCCTGGGCCGGGGTGTGGGCCGCTTACGAGCGCGAGCTGGAGGGGCGCGGAAAGTGAAGGAGTTAGGGCGAGCGCGGGAGTGTCCGACCTGGTTCGTAGCCTGTTTGGGCAAACGAACGCCGAAGGGTCCGCCATGTCGACCGACGTCTCCGCCTCCCCTGCAACGACCACGCTGGACCAGCTCCCTGGTCCTGAGGACCCCATGAATTCGGAATCGCCGGCCCTCTCGCAGGCGCGCGAGGTCTTGCGCGAGCGCTTCCAGCTCGAGGACTTCCGCCCGGGCCAGGCCCAGGTGATCGAGACCCTGCTGGCGGGCCGCTCGGCGCTGGCCGTGTTCCCGACCGGCGGCGGCAAGAGCCTCTGCTACCAGCTCCCGGGGCTGCTCCTGCCGGGCTTGACCCTCGTCGTGTCGCCCCTGATCGCGCTCATGAAGGACCAGGTCGACGCGCTGCAGGCGCTCGGGGTCCCCGCGGCGCGCCTGGACTCCAGCCTCTCGAGCGCCGAGGCCCGCGCGATCTATCAGGCCGTGGGCGAGGGCGAGCTGAAGCTGCTCTACGTCGCGCCCGAGCGGCTCGGGAACGAGGGCTTCCTCCAGCGCCTGCGGCGCGCGCGGATCTCGCTGCTCGCGATCGACGAGGCGCACTGCATCTCGGAGTGGGGCCACAACTTCCGCCCTGACTACCTCAAGCTGGCGCGCTTCGCCGAGGAGTGGGGCGTCGAGCGCGTGCTGGCGCTGACCGCTACGGCCACCCCAGCCGTCGCCGAGGACGTGCGCGCGGCGTTCGGGATCGCGGCCGAGGACCACGTCCAGACCGGCTTCCGCCGGCCGAACCTCGCGCTCTCGGTCACCCCCTGCCCGGCCGACGAGCGCGCCGAGCTGCTGCTGGCCCGCCTGCGCGAGCACGAGGGCGCGAGCGTGGTCTATGTGACCCTCCAGCGGACCGCCGAGCAGGTCAGCGAGGCGCTCGCGGCGGCGGGGATCGAGGCCCGCTGCTACCACGCCGGCCTCCGGAGCGAGGAGCGCGAGGCCGTCCAGGAGGCCTTCATGAGCGGCGCTTGCCGGGTGGTGGTCGCGACGATCGCCTTCGGGATGGGGATCGACAAGAGCGACATTCGCGCGATCTATCACTTCAACCTGCCCAAGACGCTCGAGAACTACACCCAGGAGATCGGCCGCGCGGGGCGCGACGGCGAGCCAGCGCGCTGTGAGCTGCTGGCCTGCGCCGACGACACGGTCGTGCTGGGCAACTTCACCTATGGCGACACGCCGACCCTGGGCGCGATCGCGGGGGCCCTCGGTGAGCTGCTCGCGCCAAACGACTCGCAGCGCGCCGGCTCGCAGGGCGACTCGAGCCGGATCGAGGTCTCGCGCTATCACCTGGCGCGGCGCCACGACCTGCGGCCCCTCGTGCTCTCGACCCTGCTGACCTACCTCGAGCTGCGCGGCGTGCTGCGCGCGACGGGGCCCTTCTACACGGGCTACAAGCTCCAGCCGCTGCGCCCGGTCGAGGACATCGCGGCGCGCTTCGACCCCGAGCGAGCCTCCTTCATCAGCGACGTGTTCCGCGCGGGCAAGCAGGGCCGCAAGTGGATCACCCTCGAGCCCGAGGCCGTGGCGGTCGCGCTGGGCCAGCCCCGCCTGCGGATCGTCAAGGCGCTGCAGTACCTCGAGGAGCAGGGCGAGGTGGTGCTTCAGCCGAGCGGCCTGACCCACGGCTACGAGGTGCTCGAGCGCCCCGAGATCGCGACCTTGGCGCGCGAGCTGGGCCAGCGCTTCAGCGAGCGCGAGCAGCGCGACGAGGAGCGACTCGCGCAGCTGCTGGCCTTCTGCGAGGAGCCGGGCTGCCTGACCGAGCGCTTGCTGGCCTACTTCGGCGAGGGGCTGGCCGAGCCCTGCGGCGACTGCAGCGGCTGCCGGAGCGAGACGAGCGAGCGGACGCCCCTACCGCGGAGCATGGCCCGTGAGCTGGGGGCCGAAGCCGAGGACACCGTGCGCGCGCTGCTGCGCGAGCGCCGCGCTGCCCTGGCCGAGCCGCGCCAGCTGACGCGCTTCCTCTGCGGCCTGGCCAGCCCCGCCGCGACCCAGGCCAAGCTCCGCAGCCACCCGGTCTACGGCGCCTTCGCCGACGTGCCCTTCCCGCGCGTGCTAGAGCTCGTCCGGCGCGTGCGCGCCGAGGAAGCCGAGGGGTGATCCCTGGGAGCTGTCGCAGGCAGCGAGAGCTCCTTTGTGCTTCGGTCTTAAAAGGAATGCAGGAAGACCGCGACCCATTGCGAGTCGCCGTCTCTCGTTCCTGCTTTCATGCTTTCCTTCTTCAAACCTGCAACGCCAAGGAGCTCTCGCAGCCAGCGACAGCACCGTGCGAGCCAGCTTAGGAACGGAGAAAACTGGAAAACTGGAAAGCGCGCTGACGGCTCAGCGGAGCCGCCGTCTTCGAGTTTTCCAGTTTTCCCCGTTCACATCGACGATCCACGAGGGGGCCATCGCAGTCGCGACAGCCCGTCCCTGCGCCCTTCACCCTGCGCCCTTCACCCTGCGCCCTTCACCCTGCGCCCTTCACCCTGCGCCCTTCACCCTGCGCCCTGCGCCCTGCGCCCTGCGCCCTGCGCCCTGCGCCCTGCGCCCTGCGCCCTGC
>CALDQK010000597.1 GCA_937911525.1 uncultured bacterium | reverse complement strand
TCCCCATCGAGACGACCACGAAGCCGAGGCAGGCGAGGATCCCCACCAGCTGACGCCCGAGCGCCTCGGGGCCGCCGCCGTAGAAGAGGCCGTCGAAGTTGGCGCCGAAGGCCTTCTGGCCAAAGAGCCCGACTGCCAGCGTGCCCCAAACTCCGCACAGGCCGTGGACGGGGAAGGCGCCGACCGGGTCGTCGATCTGGAGCTTGTCCAGCCAGACCACGCCGAACACGCTCAGCACGCCAGCCGCGACGCCAATGAAGATCGAGGCGCCGGGGGAGACGACCGAGCAGCCAGCCGTGATCCCGACCAGGCCGGCCAGCGCGCCGTTGAGCGCCAGGTCGAGGCCAGGCTTCCCGAAGCGGGCCCAGGCCGTGAGCATGGCGGCGACCGCCGCGGCGGCCGCGGCCAGGTTGGTGTTGATCGCGATCCGCGCCACGAGCTCGGGGTCGTCCATGCTGACCGTCGAGCCCGGGTTGAAGCCGAACCAGCCCAGCCAGAGGATGAACACGCCCAGGGCGACCAGGGGCATGTTGTGGCCGGCGATCGCGCGGGGGCTGCCGTCGGGGTTGTACTTGCCGAGGCGCGGGCCGAGCATCCAGGCGCCGAGGAGCGCGGTGAACCCGCCCAGGGCGTGCACGACCGTCGAGCCGGCGAAGTCGTAGAACTTGAAGTCGGCCAGCCAGCCGCCGCCCCACACCCAGTGCCCCACGATCGGGTAGACGAAGGCCGAGATCACGAAGGAGTAGGCCAGGTAGGCCGAGAACTTCATGCGCTCGGCCACGCCTCCGGCCACGATCGTGGCCGCGGCGCCGACGAACACGGCGTGGAAGAGCCAGAAGGCGTGCAGCGGGATCCCGTCTGCGCCCGAGCGCGCGCCGCTGAGGAAGAAGCCCTCGGTGCCCATGACGGCGGCCGGGGCGGCCGGGTCGGGGTTGCCGAACATCAGCGCGTAGCCGCACACGAAGAAGCCGAGCGAGGCGAAGCAGAAGTCCAGCAGGTTCTTCATCAGGATGTTGCTGGCGTTCTTGGCCCGGATCAGGCCGGCTTCGACCATCCCGAATCCAGCTTGCATGAAGAACACCAGGAAGGCGGCCAGGAGCACCCAGAGGGTGTTCAGGGGCGAGAATGCGGGGGCTGCAGCCCCTGCCGCGGGCTCCCCCTGGGCATAGGCCGCCAGGGGTAGAGCGATCAGCAGGAGCAGCGCCAGGCAGGCACGGGTCATCGCGGAGCCTCTCGGAAAGCGCGAAGGATAGCGATGGAATCCGACGTCGCCAGCGCCAGGTGAACGGTCGTTCATTCGTGCTCTTAAGTGCCCAGCAGGTGGGGCTGGAGCGGGACTCGGCGCGCCAGCCGGCGACGCCTCGTCACCTCAGGAGAGGCTCCCCGCCACCCAGCCGGACATGGATTTGACGGAGTGCGTCAAAGCCCCGGGTCGGGGTCTTCGAGGTCTGGCTCGCTGGGGCGCGCGAGGAGGCCGCGCAGGCCCAACACGAGCAACACGCCCGCCACCAGGGAGCTGCCGATCACGCTGATCGAAGGGTGGACCAGGGTCGAGCGGAAGAGCTGCTCGCGCAGCTCGCGCCCTGGTCCCCGCTCGGTGAGGGCCAGCGCCAGATAGGCCAGGCCGAGCCCGGCGCCGATCCCGGCGATCCCGGCGTAGCCGAGCTCGGTGCGCAGGTCCGTGCGCGGGCGCCGGAGCAGCCGCGCCAGCTCCCAGCCGCCGACGACCAGCATTCCGAGCCAGGGCAGCCGGGCCAAGAGCAGGTAGAGCTCGTAGCGGCCGAAGCCGGGTTCCTCGGGGAGGACGAGCACGTCGTCCTCATCCCCCGCCACGCCGTTGGGTCCAGCCGAGCGGGCGATCCAGTCGACCCGCAGCCGCTCGCCCTCGAGCTCGGGGTAGCTGAAGGGCTTTCCCCAGGGGTCCCGGCCGATCCGGCCCGGGTCCCGAAAGGCCTCCCACACGGGCAAGCGCGGGTCGTCGAGCTCGAGCAGGCGCGGGCCAGCGATCCCGAGCAGGACCAGCGCGACGTAGCCCAGGTAGACCAGCCGATCGCCCCAGGTGGCGCGCTGCCAAATGGACGACCAGAGGGACTGCGGCTCGGTGGGCTGCTCGAGCGTGTCTGCGCTCACTTCGCCGGGGTCGCCTCGCGCCAGCCCACCACCCCGTCCGCCTTGTGGGGGAGCGGGAAGCGACCGACCTCCTCGACCTGGCCGACTCCGCGGCAGTAGCCGCGCACGACCGTCGACTCGAGAGGCCCCTCCGGGCTCGCGAGGGTGGTCGTCTGTTCGACCCGCACGACCAGCTCGCCCGTGTCGGCGCGGGTCGGCGCTAGCACGCGGAACTTGGCCTCGCCCCGAAAGGAGCCCACCTGGCCCTGCCAGGTCCAGGTCTGGCCCGCTGCGAGCGGCGCGACGAGGAGGGGCAGGGGGGGCTCGATCCGCTGGTGGGCCTGGTTGATGGTGCGGGCGCCCAGGAGCAGGCGAGCCGGCTGGCCGTCCTCGGCCAGCGTCGGGCGCAGCCACTCCTGGATCACCGCCCTGCGATTGCGCCGCCCTGGCAGGGTCCAGGTCCGGTGGACGTGAGGCGTCCCGTCGAGCTCCTCGAGGCCCGTGAGCTCCACGAAGAAGGTCAGGGGCGGGGTGGTCCCCTCGTTCCAGCTGGCCTTCATCTCGCTCGGCGCGCCAGGGACGAGGGGCTCGACGTCGAGTTGGGTGGGCAGGAGGGGCTGGTCGGCGCTGGATTGGGCGGCGGCCAGCCACGCGCTCAGCGACAGGAGCGCGGCGATCCCGGCGCTCAGCAGCGCAGGCTTGAGCGCGCTAAGTCGCTTGCTCAGTGATGGTTGTGCTGGTGGCTCGCTCACGCGCCTCGCCTTCGTTGCGCCGGTCGTTCCCGCCCCGCTACATTCCCAGAAAGAGGATACGTCGCCAGATGGATCCCAACCAGGCGCTCAAACAGGCTGCGGTCGTGTGCCGCGAAGCTGCCCGTCTCGGCCTCGCCGATCAGGGCACGCTCCGCGGGCTCTACCAGGAATACCAGGGCTTCCTCCAGCAGGGGGTGCGAGCTTCCTTTCCGCAGCTGCTCCTCTCGCGTCAGGTGATCGACGCGCGCGGGGCCGAGCTGCTGCGCCAGGCCGTGCTCGAGTCCAGCTCACCGGGCCTCGACTCCAGCATGACGAGCCGCAGCAGCGGCGTGGTGCAGCTGGGGACCGGCGGCCTCGACCCCGGGGCGCTCTCGCTCGCGCCGGCCACCGACCCGCCCACCGACCCTTACGGCGGGGTGCTGCCGACGCCGCAGCCGGCCGTGCAGCACAAGGGGACCGCGCCTTTCAACACGGTCCTCCACTCGCAGACCTCTGGGCTGGCCTTCTCGGACGACGGCGAGGACGACGACCTCGAGATCGTGGTCCCCGACAACCTCGAGCTCGCCGACCCGGACCCGCCCCTCGAGGTCAGCCTGGGGACTCAACCCAGCGGCGGCTCGGATCGCTTCGAGCAGGGGGGCGCCCAGAGCCTGGGCACGACCTTCGCCGTGCTGGACTCGGACGAGATCGGCTCGACGGCGGACAGCAAGGGCGAGGACCTCGCGGCGCCCGACCCGACCTCGGCGCTCTTCATGAGCGCCGAGTCCGCCGAGGAGGAGCCGGAGCACGTCGACCCCCCCACCGTCGGGGACGTGGTCGGGAAATACACCCTGACCGGCATGATCGGTCGCGGCGGCATGGGCGTGATCTACAAGGCGCAGAAGGAGGGCAGCGACGAGCCCTACGCGCTGAAGGTCTTGCTCGGCGCCCAGGACGCGGGCGCAGACCGCCGCCGCCAGCGCTTCCGCCGCGAGGTCGAGGCCATGCGCCGCCTCGACCACGAGAACATCGTGGGGGTGTTCGACTACGGCCGTCACGGGCCCTTCGACTGGTACACGATGGACTACGTCGAGGGGAAGGACTTCGAGAAGCTGCTCGAGACCGGCGACATGGAGGCCGCCGAGAAGATGCAGGTGTTCATGGACATCTGCGCGGCCATGTCCCACGCCCACGAGCGCAACGTGATCCACCGCGACCTCAAGCCGCAGAACGTGCTGGTCGATCGCCGGACGGGGCGCGGGCACGTGCTCGACTTCGGCCTGGCCAAGATCCTCGACCAGGGCGTCGGCATGACCCGCACGGGCTCGGCCCTGGGCACGCCCTTCTACATGGCGCCCGAGCAGCTCAAGAGCGCCAAGCACATCGACGCGCGCGCGGACGTGTTCTCGCTGGGCGTGATCCTCTACGAGATCACGACCGGGACCCGGCCCTTCCTGGGCAACACCGCGGCCGAGGTCGGCAACAAGATCCTCACGATCGAGCCGCCCAAGCCGACCGTGATCAAGCCCGACCTGCACCCCGACATCGACGCCATGGTGCTCAAGGCCCTCGAGAAGGACGCCGACCGGCGCTACGCCGACGCGGGCGAGTTCTTCGAGGACCTCAAGCGCCACCGCAAGGGCCTGGGCGTCGAGGGCGCGAGCGGCGTGGAGGGCGTCAAGCGGGACGTGCGCCGCTTCGTCGAGAAGAACCGCGTCGCGCTGACCGCAGTCCTCGGGACCGCGGTCGTGACCACGCTCTTGATCGTGGGCGTGATCAGCGTGTTCTTCGGCGAGGAGGAGCGGCCGCGGCGGCCGCGGATCTCCAAGAAGACCGAGGGCGACGACGACCACGATCCGGACGCGGGGGGCTCGGGCAAGACCAAGGCCCCGGACAAGACGAGCGACCCCAGGCCCTCGCCGAGCAAGACGAGCGATCCCAAGCCTTCGTCGAGCAAGACGAGCGACCCCAGGCCCTCGCCGAGCAAGACGAGCGATCCCAAGCCCTCGCCGAGCCGCGAGCCCTCGCCCAAGCCCTCGGCGTCGCAGGTGCCGCAGCCGACGCCCAAGCCGACGCCGCGTCGCGCGCGGACCCCGCTCGAGCTGGCGCGGGTCCGGCTCGCGCCCAAGCAGGAGACCGAGGCCTCGGGCGCCGACGACCTGGTCAGCAAGAACGGCGAGAAGGAGCAGGCGACCCTGGTCCTGGAGCTGATGCAGGGCCTGATCCCCGCGATGGCGATCGGCGACCTCGACCTCGCCGAGCGCGAGCTCAAGGAGCTGACGAGCAACCCGGACTTCCAGCTGGGGGCCTTCAAGGACGAGGTCGAGCACGACCTCGAGACCCTGCGCGACCTGCGCGAGCTGGCCGGGCTCTCGCTGCAGGAGCTCACGCGCTCGCCCCGCCGGCTGGGGATCTACGGCGGCGAGCAGATCGACCTCAGCGAAGACCTGCGCGTGCTCAACAAGTCGGGCTACCTGCGCGCCCAGCTGCGCGAGGACTACTGGCTCGAGCTCGACCCCTGCGCGCTCAAGCTGCGTGACCTGCGCGACATCGTGGTCAGCCGCGACAAGGAGGTCGACAACGCGAGCGCCCACTACGGCCTGGCGGTGCTGGGGATCTACCGCGGCCTGAGCGAGCGGGACCTCGACGAGGACCTGACCGAGGCGTTGCGCACCAACGACAAGCAGATCGAGGTCGGGCGCAACGCGGTCAAGCGGCGCCGGCGCCTGGCGGAGTTCCTCTCGCAGGCCATGGTCAAGAGCTGGCGGGCCTTCGAGGACGAGGCGGGCAACCGCTGGCGCAAGGAGGAGAAGCTCGCCCGCAAGCCCAAGCGCCACGTGGACGCGCTCGAGAAGTTCGTGGAGGAGTTCGGGCGCACCGCGACCTACCTGCGCCGCCGCGAAGACTGGCTCCGCTTCATGTCCCAGCACCTCGAGCTCTCGGACCTGCTCAAGGGCAAGGGCCGCTCGGGCGGGCGCGAGGTGCGCTACCGCTTCAAGGAGGGCGAGCCGACCGACTTCGTGCTGCGCCCCCTCGAGGACGAGGGCGACCAGCCGCGCCCCTTCCGTGCCGAGCGCCAGAGCCGCGCGCTGGCCGTCGAGAACGCGAGCCTGACCCTCGAGCTCCACGACCTGGTCAGCGCCGAGGCGACCTTCGAGCTCGCGAGCAAGGGCAGCGAGCTGATTCGGGTCGAGCACTCGGACATGGTCCAGGAGATCGACCCCGACGCGGGCTGGAAGGTGCTCTACCAGGGGCGCCCGCTCAAGGGGCTGGCCGACACCAAGGAGCGCAAGTTCGCCAAGGAGAAGGAGATCATCTTCAAGCGCTCGGAGGAGGAGCAGGCGCGGGTGTTCATGATCCGCCACCCGCAGGACAAGCTGAGCGCGCCCTTCTCGGCCTTTGGTCGGCGAAAGCCGCGCGACCCGGTCCTGGGCGTGTCGTGCCTGGCGGACCTCAGGATCCGCGAGGTCCTGCTCGAGTGGCAGGGCAAGGAGAACGCCGAGGACGCCGCTGAGCTGCGCCGCGCCTTGACCGAGCGGCGCCTGCTCGCCGTCGAGGCAGAGCAGGGCGAGAAGGAGGGCTTCGTGCTCGCCCGCGACCAGCGCGAGCGCCTCTCGGGCTTCGTGCTCAAGGGCGAGTGGAAGGCCAGCCGGAGCGGCCTCGAGTGCGAGCCCGCCGGCCAGCTGTGGACCACCCAGTTCGGCGACTACGGCGTGTTCCGCTGCGAGCTCGCCTTCGGCGACGGCCCCGGCGTGCGCCTGCACCTGCGCGACAGCCACCGCGGCACCTCGGGGCCGACCTGGCGCCTGCCCGCGCTCTTCAACACCGACACCAATCGCTACCGCGAGGTGCTCTGCGTGTTCAACCTCGACGCCAAGACCGCCACGGTGCTGGTGGACGGGATCCGGCTGGAGACCTTCAGCAAGAAGGGGGTGCCGCGGAAGGCCTTCTTCGGGCTGGAGTTCCTGGGGCGGACCCAGGGCAAGGTGCGGAACTTGAGGCTGATTCAGTTCCGGCCGCGGGAGCTGCGCTAGCCTGGAGTTTCGCGCTTTCAAGGAGGCAGCCCGTCTCGAGCTGTCGCTAGC